>JASEGF010000017.1:3474-16983 GCA_030017935.1 Bacteroidales bacterium
ACAGAGATCTATACGATCATAGTTATAGAATAGTAGAAAGTATAGAAAATTATCGTGAAATGACATTTAATTTACTACAAATTTATCTATCAGAGGTCAGTACCCGTATGAATGAGATTATGAAAATGCTAACTATTATTGCCACCATTTTTATTCCACTTACTTTTATTGTGGGAGTGTATGGGATGAATTTCAAATATATGCCCGAGCTACAATACAGATATGGTTATTTCATTGTGTGGGGAGTTATGATAGTGATTGCCCTTTTGCTAATATTTTATTTTAAACGAAAAAAATGGTTATAAAATTTTTTTATGTAGTAATTTTTCGTTTTCTAAAAAAGCATCTAAATAGTCTCCTTTTTCTACTTTGCCTATGCCTTTTGGTGTACCTGTAAAGATCACATCACCAGTTTTCAATGTTATATATTGAGATATATAGTGTATTATATCATCAAAGAAAAAAATCATATCTCCACTGCAACCACTTTGTACTAAAACATCATTTTTTTGCAAAGAAAAATGAATATTTTTCAAATCTTCAAAATTACTAATCGGAATGAAAGTCCCCATAGGAGCAGAAAAATCAAAAGCTTTTGATATTTCCCATGGTAGCCCTTGCTCAATGCATTTACGTTGTATATCTCGTGCTGTGAAATCTATACCCACAGTTATGCTATCTATGAAATCTAATGCATATTTTTTAGGAATAGTTTTCCCTACTTTTCCTATTTTGATAACTAATTCTACTTCATAATGAATTTCGTTAGAAAAATCAGGTAAAAAAAATGGTTGATTTTTTTTGCATAATGCATTCTCCTGTTTCATAAAAAATATTGGCTCTTTAGGAATATCATTATTTAGCTCAGATATATGGTCTAGGTAATTTCTACCAATACAAATGATTTTCATGGTTAAAAAATTTTAAGACAAAGATAAAAAAATATGGTTATATAACGTTTTGTATGGACAATTAAATTTGAATTTATAATTTTAAATATTTGAAAGCATCATAGTATAAAAAATTATATATCTAAATATTTTCAAAATAAATTATTAATTATTAAAATAAAATATTAATTTTGCATATAAACTTATATTTATTTAATATAAAATATAGGTCATATAAGTATTAATTTTAAAAAACAAGAATTATGAAAAAATTATTGTTAGTTTTTATTTCAATGTTTGCCTTTTTGATTTTGCAAGGGCAAGTAATAAATCAAGAAAGTGATAATTACAGTGAAGATATAGCTGTAATAAAAAAATCTATTGCTGTTATGCAAAAGCAGCTTAAAGATCAGCAACTAATCATATCTAAACAAAATATTAAAATCGATAGCTTGAATTATATTTTGAACAATTTGAATACTGAAACACAAAAGAATACCTTTTATCAGGTGGCATTTAATAAATCTGTAAATGATCTCTATCAACGTATTAGTAACGTAAATAATGCACTTGCAGAAAGAAAATTATATGCTATCATTACTTTTGTCATTGCTATTTTAGTAGTATTGTTGATTTTTTATTTTTCAAGAAAAAATATTTTAAAAATTAAAAAAATTATTAATCAAAAAGAAGATGAGTTAAATGAAAAAATTACTAATACAAATGATAAATTAACTGATAATATAAATAAAAATAACGAATTAATTAATAAAAATTATAATGAATTAATTGATAAATTAAAAAATATACAAAATGAATTAGAAACTAAAATAAGTAACTTGCAAACTCTAATTGATGAAAAAAATCGAGTATTAAATATGGAATTTAATGATAAATTATCACTAACTATTAGTAATTTTAATGTAGATAGAGATGAATTAAAAGAAAACTTAAACAATCTGAGTACTTCTATGAATAATGAAATCAATCTTTTAAAATCATCCATCAGTTTAATTAATAATTATTTAGATGAGCAAAGAATGAATTTAACTAACTTAAATAGCAAATTAGTTGAATTTAGTTCAGATATAGAGCAAAAAATTGCAATTATACAAGATAAGTTGAATGATAATATAAACGAAATACACGAAAAGATTAACGAGATAATAAATATTCTAAATAGTAAAATTGATAAGGAAATGTAAATATTTATTAATTTATTTTTTTTGATATAATTTTGTAATTATATTTAAATAATTTATTAATTTAGCAAAAAAGTAAATTTATGAAAAAAATAATATTATTATTGTCTATCAGCTTATTATTTTTGGCTTCTTGCAAAAAGAATGTTGCTCCTATTGTTATCAAGAAAAATGTTACTTATCAGGTTACTACCAATGCGAGCAGAGTCCATTTAAGTTATTATAATGAGAGTGGCACCTTAGTAGAGTCTGATCTGTTGAACACTACATGGAAATATGATTTCAAAGCTACTCCTAATACATATTTATATATTGGTGCTAAAAATTTAACAGAGAGTGGATCTATTACTGTAGAGATACTAGTTAATGATAAGGTGAAATTTAGCAATTCTACAGTGTTGCCATATGGAGCTATTAATTGTAGTGGATTTTTAGATTAATTTTTATTTTTTTAGTTCTATATTTTTCAGATCTATACTTGCTATAGTACCATTTGGTGTATTTCTTTTTATTTCAAATTGTCCATTTAATTGATATTTGATTAAGCTATCTACTAAAAAAAGACCTAATGTTTTGCTATACTCTCTATTTATAGACTCTTTTATTCCTATTCCATTGTCTACAATTTTTGCATTTAAAATATCATCATTTTTTTCTATATTTATATATATGGTAGGATTTTGCCATTTTTGGGGAAAAGCATGTATAATGCTATTAAAAACTAGTTCCATATAAGAAAGCATAAACGGTATGGCTACATCTACGTGCATAATTATCTGATCTGGTAAATTTAAATTTAATATGATTTTATCATTATAATCTTGTATTAGTCGTTTAGTTTCTTTTATTAATAGTGGTTTGATGTCTGCCATATTTCTATTGTTTGCAAAATACACTTCATTTTGTATATAGGATAAAAGTGAGACTTTATTGTATAAATCTTTTAATACATATATCGCATTTGTATTTTTTATATTAATATTTTTTTGTAGATTAAGCTTAATCATAGACAATATCAACTGTAAATTATTTTTTGTACGATGATGTATTTCTTTTATTAAATGTTCTTTTTCATTAATATTTTGCAAAAGATTTTTTTCGAACATTTTTTGCTCTTCTATATTGTGTAGAAGCACTACAGCCATATAGCTAGAATTTTGATAATTATATCTACACGAAAAAACAGCTTCATACAGTTGATGTATTCCTGTTTTATTTATCAAGGTGATTTCATTTTTTTCGCATTTGAGATTTCTAATTTTTTTGAAATTTAAAAGTAGTTCATATGAAGGTGCTGGAGTAAATATAGAAATATTTTTATTTAATAATTCCTGCTCATTGTATTTGAGATATTTATAAAATTTAGGATTTGCATATAGTAGAATTCCTTGCTCATCATAAATGAATAATGGCTCTTGAATATTATCAATAATATCTTTAAAATTCAGGGTTATTTCATTTAATTCTTTATTAATTTGTATTTTTTCTGTAACGTCAGTAATGAAAATCAAAATTCTTTTTTCATTAGAATGTGGAAGCTGTATCATAGTAGCTTGCAAATCATAATCACTTGTTTTATTATTTCTGTTTATTGAAATTAATTTATAAAATTTGTTTTTATTGTTTAAAATTTCTACAAGCTCATTAAAATCAATAATATCATTAAAATATTGTGATTTTAATAAATTATGACATTTATCGTTAGCATCTCCTAAAATATATTGTCTAGATAAAGCATTACATAGTATTATTTCTCCATTGATTTTAGCATATATCACGCCTATCAGATCATTATTTATTAAATTTAATAATTCTATATTTCTATTTTCTAATTCTTGTTTATAATTTATTATATCTGAAATATCCATTAATGAACCAATGATTTTTTCATGTCTTGTGGTGAGGTTAGACTGACTATTATTATCTATTATTATTTTTGAATTTGTCAAACAATAGATTATTTTACCGTTTTTGTTTATTAACTTGAGTAATTGATTTTTTAATTGTTGCTTTTCTCTCAATTCTCTTATATATTCTTCTCTTTCTTGGACAGAATAAAAAAGCATTACAGATGGCATACCTATTAGTTCATCTCTACTATATCCTGTATAATTATAAACCGATGGAGAAATTTCAGTAATTACATTATCTGTTATTTCATAATAAACGCTTTGTATATTTTCTAATATATTTTTATATTTATTTAATGATTCATTATATAAATATTGTGTTCTATAATTATTATTTTCTATACATATTATATGAAATTTAATATTATATGTAGTATTTTCAAAAATATTTATAAAGGCAATAGTATTTTTATTATAATTTAATAATAATTTGTCATTTGAACTCTTTAAATCTATCTGTTTAACTTTAATATTTAAATATTCATCAAATGAAGATGTAGCTTGGTAAAAATTCTCGCAAGAAGATAAATAATTAGTAATATCTAAATAAGTTGTTGCAAAAGGATCTGCTACTAAAAGCTGATTGTCATTGTCTGATATTAAAACTATAAATTTTTCAATAAATTCCTGTGATTTATCATTATAAGTTTGTTGTAAAGTAATTTTAATGTTGTTTATAATATAAAAGAGTTGGTTAATAAAATAAATACTATTTTTAAGGATAATCTGCTCAGTACAAATAATAATATCACTTTTAGCATTTAAATGTAAATAATAAAAATAATTATAATTAAGTGGTAGGGAAAAATCATTGCTATTAATAAAATTAATATCTACTTTTTTAATTAAGTCCTTATTATTTGTATCATTTATCGAAATAATATAATTTTTAGAGCTTAAATTAATGAAAGAATTTTGCCAAATGCCATTTACATAAAAATTATTATCTAAAATTTTACCATATATGATAGCATATCTATCTTTAGGTAAAATACTATTAAAAAAAGTATTCACCACCAGAGGTGTAGCAGCATCTAGAATAAAATAATTCAAATAATTAACTGCCACTGGTAATTTATCGAAATAATCTACATCATTAAGTGTATCTAATAAATCATAGTCGTCTTCCATATATTATTATTTTTATAATTTTGCAAAACAAATTTTTCTAATGTCATTCATTTTAAAAAATGCTAATCTATTTTCATATAAATTTAATGAAATTTGGGTAGGAAATATATTAATTGATAAAAATGCAAATAAAAAGATATTATATTCAAAAGAAATTGGTGATTTGCTCGACAAAACAAATGAACCTAATATAATAGACTGTAGTGGATTACTAATAATGCCAGCATATTTCAATGCTCATTTTCATTCTCAAAGATATTTTGCAGAGTTGATAGCTACAGAAGAAAATAAAGTAGGTATACAAAAGCTAGATGATATTTATGCTCCATTAGAAAAAATGTGGGATGCAGAATTATTAGAGGCTGCAGCCTTGTATAGTGCTATCAGATTATTAAAAAATGGTACTACTCAAGTGATAGATATGTTCTATGGACCATCTATGATATCTTTTGATAATTTAAAACTTATCTATGACACATACAATAGAGTTGGAGTGAACGTGATACCAGTCGTGGCTATAACAGATAAATATGGATTTGGTACAGCAGATAATTTATTAGATGTTACAGAGAAATGGTTAAAATTACAAAAAGGATTTATTGGATTAGATCATTTATTTAATGTAGGTACTGGTACATTGACAGAGGTAAAAAGAATAGTAGAAAAATTCAAATGTGGTATTTATGGTCATTTAGCTGAATATGCGTTTGATCAAGCACATTCTATAGAGAAATACAAAATGTCAGTAGTCGAAAGATTAGATTCATTAGGGTTAATAAGCAATTCTAAAAATATTTTTGCTGGTTGTCTACACGTTACCAATGATGACGTAGTAATATTAAATAAAAATAATAATAATGTTGTAGAATTATATGAAAGTAGTCAATGGGAAAATAAAGGATATTTTAGCTCAGAAGGATTACCATTAATTATGCTAGGAACAGATGGCATGCATAGTGATATGTGGCAAACTATGAAAAATACCTATTATTTTAATTCTGAATATGATAACATTTCTATTAAAGATGCTATAAATAGATTATATCAACCACATAAATATTTTACAAAGTTTTTTCCATCAATGTATGATCCTACTTCATTCATTATTTACAATTGCCCAATGATTAATTGCATTAATGAACAATTAAAACCTATACAATTATTACAAATCATAGATAATAAAAACATAAAATATGTTATATCGCAAGGCGAAATAGTTTGTCAAGATGATAAATTAGTAAAAATCAATGAAGACGATGCTTCATATATCATAAATAAACAATACAAACGGTTGAAATCTCATCAAAAAAATAAATAATTGCATACTTTAATACTGACTTGCATTTGTGTTAACACTATTTTGAGACGGGGAGAGGGGGTGACTTGGTGACAAGGAGACTGGGTGACTGGGAGAGGATGAGACTGGGGAGACGAGGAGATGGGGAGACTTGGAGACTGGGTGACGAGGTGACGAGGAGACAGGGTGCAGGGATGAAGAGGAGAGTGGAAGGTTAGTTTTTTCACTAATTATCTCATAAACACTTCTCCATATCACTAATCACTTATCACCTATCACTACTCACAACTCACTACTCGCTACTCACTGCTAACTACTAACTACTCAATTTCTCAACTTTTTAAAATTAATTTGTTGATTATATAAAAAAATATTTTAATTTTGTCTAATAAAATTTTATAAATATGAAAAAAACAATTTTATTTATGTGTTTTTTGATATTACTTATTTTTTCTACAACTAGTTGCGTAAAAGATGAGTTTAATATCGATAATATAGCTACATCTGAATGGAGTCCTAATGTGGCAGCTCCTATAATAAACTCTAACTTGAATATGTGGGATCTAATGAACGACTATGATAGCTCTGAGGTATTCGAGGAATATAACACTAAACTTATCTATTTAGTTTATCAAGGGGATATCGCTACCAATACTATGGAAAATTATATTAATATTCCAAGTCAGAATCAGTCATTTGGTCAAATTACAATTAATATACCTGGTGGAAATCTAAGTGGTGATTATGAGGTTACCCAAAATTACTCTTTTAACCTATCTCTCCCTAATGGAATGATCTTAGATACTATGATATTGAAATCACTAGATTTATCATTAAATATTAATCATGATATTAATTATCCAATAGATATTGATTTCTCTATTAATAATGCGACAGTGAATAGTAGCCCACATAATGAAAGTTTTTCAGTTCCTTCATTCAATTATGATTATTCCCAGCATTATGATAATATTAAACTGCGTTTAGGTGCCAATAATCAAATATCTTTTGATATTAAAATTACTATTCATGGTGATGGATCTGCTAATCTGTCTCCTTATTATTTTATCCTCAGCATAGCAATGAATAACATTGGCTTTTCTAAACTTTTTGGGTATTTAGGTAATTATAATTTAAATTTAGATAATGATACTATCACAATAGACTTATACAATAATCATTTTGATGGAATAATAAATTGGGAAGATCCTAAAATATTTCTAAATGCTTCAAATAGTGTCGGTGCACCAGTGAGTATTAATTTAAATCAAATAACTGCAAATAGAACAAATCCACCCATTAGTACATTAAATATTACAACAAGTATTCCAAATCCATGGACTGTTAGCTTTCCTTCATTATCTGAAATAGGGCAAAGTAAAATCTCATATCAGCAAATTAATAAAACTAATTCAAATATTGTCGATGCTTTTAACATTAGCCCAAATAGTATTGATATAATAGCTGACGCACAAATTAATTCAAATGGTCAAAGTAATTTTTTAATAGATACAAGTAGACTTCATTTAAATGCCAGAGCAGAATTACCATTGCATGGAACAGCTAAAGATTTTACATTAATTGATACAGTAGAATTGGATTTAGGTGATAGTACTTATTTTAAATATGTTGATTGGTTTATGTTTAAAATCTTAACAAATAATTTCTATCCAATTGACGCCGATGTGCAAGTGTATTTATTAGATTCTTTAAATAATGTTTTAGATTCTATAATACCAGCAAATCAGAGAATAGCTGCCTCTGGAGTGGTTGGCCCAGGACCAGATTATAGAGTATTAACTCCTAGTTCTAAAATGACTACTAATAGATTTGAAGGAAGTAGAAAAGATGCCTTAGTAAATGTGAGAAAAGCCGTGATTAAAGCAGTGCTAAATACTACAGATCACGGAAGTTCAATAGTCAAAATTTACTCTTATGAGTATATAAATGTAAGGGTTAGTGCCCAAGCTCAATTAAATAATGTAACTTTTTAACATTTAAAAAATTAGTATTATGAAAAAGATATTTTTAATTATTATATTTAGCATTGTCACAGTAGAAATATACAGTCAATATGATTTCACTACTAATGATATCCCTGCTATACCACAATCTACATATTTGAATCCTGCATTGATGCCTACGTGCAGAGTTTATGTCAGCTTGCCTGGTTTAGCCTCTACATCTATACAATTTGGACATACTGGCTTTAATCCATATCAGGTATTAGAATCTCGTAATGATACTACTTTTATTAATTTTAATTCAATAGTAGATCATGTTGCTAAAAATAATTTAGTCTATTACAATTTATCCGAAGAGCTGCTATCTTTTAGTTTTAAAATAAAAGATAAACATTATTTTTCTTTTAATATAACTGAAAAATCTAATCTAAATTTTTATTATCCCAAAAGCTTGATGGAGTTTGCTTATAAAGGTAATGGAGCATTATTAGAACAATCAATTACACTGGATCCATCCTTAGATTTTAATTATTATAGAGAGTATGCATTAGGATATGCTAATAATATAAATGATAAAATATCTGTAGGTGCTAGAGTAAAGTTATTATCTGGAAAGCTAAACGTTAATACAGGAAATACAGATATTAAATTAACTACAACAGGTGAAATGTATGACATCACTGCTATAGGTAATGTGGAGCTAAATACAAGTATTCCAGAAGAATTGCGTGATACAAACAATTTAAACAATATTGATAGTTTAATAAATGATACTGATTTCCTTAAAGATTTTATATTATTAAAAAATAATTTAGGTGGAGCAATAGATTTAGGTATCACTTATAAGCCAACAGAAAAGATAACTTTAGGATTATCTGTAATAGATTTAGGATTTATCAATTGGAAAAATGATCCATTAAATTATGTAAGTACTAATGATGAGGCTACGTTTACATTTACAGGAGTAGATGTAGCTCCATTAATAGCTGGGTCAGATTCTGCCTTTGATGAAAGTATGGATAATTTATTAGATTCTATTCAAGATATATTTAATATGGATTCTACATTTAATTCATATACTACGTGGTTACCCACAAAAATATATTTGACATTTAAATATGATATTAGTCCCAAGACTTCATTTGGTGGTGGAGCCCAATTAATGTTTGTTAATAAAAAATTATCACCATCGTTTCATGTATATGCATTACATAAATTTAGTCATATTTTCCAAGCTACTATTAATTATTCAATAGCATATAGGAATTATTCTAATCTTGGCTTTGGCTTTGCTTTGACATTATCACCATTTCAATTCTATCTAACGACAGATAATCTATTAGGTCCACTAATTTATGATGAATATCAATACTATAATGAAGAAGAAAATAAATTTGAATATGTCAATATACCACATAATCTAAAATTTTTAAATGTGCATGTAGGCTTTAATTTTGCATTTGGTTGCAAAGCTAAGAAATATAGAGCACCATCAATAAGGTTATGATAGGGTAAAGGAAGAAGGAGGGGGATGATAAATTAAAAGATGCGAAGTGGGAATAATAAAGGAATTTGTTTGCATAAATTAATTGTTTAAATTAGGTAATGATATATATGTTAAAAAAATTATTCATTAAATTTAATATACATATTATTAAATTTAATTTATTTAAATTTTTATAAATTTCAAAATAATATTTATAAAAAGCTTTATAAATATAGTAAATTTAAATATTAAATATTTATAAACATATCATTATCTGATTTAAACATTTAAAATTTGATCCTATTAACACCGCTTTAATAGTAGTAAAATCATATTAAAATATCATTTGTTTTTACTTCGCACTTTGTTTTCAAGTAATTCAATATAAGTATCCTTTATATTAGAAACAAGATTATCAATTGAGTAATTTTTTATTATGAAATCTTGTCTATTTTCGAGTATATTATCATCAATGAATTGTCCATTAACTAGTTTTAACATTGCATTTGATAAAGCATTTGCATCATTTTTATTAATTAGGATAGCATTGTCTTTCACTATATCTATTACACCGCCCACATTCGTTGAAATAATTGGTAATTTACAAGCTTGTGCTTCTATCAAGCTAACAGGAGTGCCTTCATTATTGGAAGTTAATAAAATAGCATCTGATGCAGCCATTATATAATCTATATCATTTCGCCAGCCTGTAAAAATTATATCTTCATCACCATTTACTGTTTTATAGGAATATTTCAAATTATTTATATTTGCATATTCCATTAATTCTGTCCTTAGCTCACCATCACCAACAAATAAAATCTTTATTCGTTTATTAGTTTTATTCTTAATCACACTTAAAGCATCGATGACTAATTTATGATTTTTTATAGGAACAATTCTGCCGACAAGGCTAAAGACAAAAGTATCATTTGATATATTAAATTCTAATCGTATTTTATCCCTTTTATTTTCTTTATCTTTAGTAAATTTATTTAGCTCAAACCCCAAAGGTATTACTTTTACCTTATTATCTGGTAAGATTTTATATTCATCGCATAAATCTTTTTTTTGATTATTACTCAAAGCTATCACTAGATCAGTTTTTTTAGCCAGTTCTTTTTCTAAAGAAACATAAAAATTAGTTTTTTGATTATTAAAATATGAATCAAAAACATGCCCGTGAAAAGTGTGAACGATCACAGGGACATTTGAGTGATAGGCTGCCCATCTACCTATAGCGCCAGCTTTAGATGCATGAGTATGTACTATTTGCGGATTAAAATCTTTAATAATTTTTTTAATTTTTTTATATGCTAATAGATCGTAATATGGTGAAATTTCTCTTTTTAATTCAGGTAAAATAAGAGGTTCTATATCAAGAGAATGAGGTATTTCTAGTGATGAGGCTTCATATTTACCATTTTTGCCACCTATTAGTAATGTTTCAAAATCATCACTCAAATATTTTGTGAGATAGCTAGCATTGTATGTGGGGCCACCAAGATTAAATCTATTTAAAATTCGTAGTATTCTGATTTTGCTCATATTTTCTATTCCATATATCATTCAGCAAATATAATGTATAAAATAATCTATCTGAATTTTTAACAAATTTAAATAAATTATTTTTATTATTATATAAATTTTTATTTAAAATTAACTTAAAATTATCATTTAGCCCCTTGTTTACAAAATCATTTAATAAAAAATCATTCATCCATTTTTTAATTGGTACTTCAAAGCCATGTTTGGGTTTATTTAAAATATAATCTGGTAAAATATCACTAAATATGTTTCTCATTAGAATTTTATTTGTATTTTTATTAAACTTTAAAGAATTAGGAATTTTGAAAACATTATCTACCAAATCATAATCTAAAAAAGGGGAACGTATTTCCGTAGAGTTAGCCATGCCCATAAGATCTGTTTTTCTCAACATATCGCCCTCTAGAACTGTACTGAAATCAGTAGCTAAAATATTTGGATCTTCAATAAATTTATCTTGTAATAAATTTATTTTTTCTTTGAATTCATGACTTTCAATAATATCAGGATTCAAAACTTTATTTATTAAAAAAATATCATTTATAGCAGTTAAATAAAAGTATCTATTAAAACCTTGTAAATTAAAAGCATTAGAAAATTTTTTTAATTGTCTCAATTTATTACTTAAAAAATTATTGGAATTATAATTATCCAAAATAAAATTTTTACCCAAAAATGAAATTAGTTGATTAAATCGAGTTTTTTCATTTAATCTAGCCCATGCTCTGTATTTATTATAGCCTCCAAAAAGTTCATCTGCACCATCACCTGATAAAACTACTTTGACAAAAGGCTTAACAGCATTTACAAGTGTATAAAGTGCTATAGCAGAGCTATCAGCATAAGGTTCATCAATATAATTGATCGTACTATTTATTGAATTTATCAAATTTTTTTCTTCAATAGGAATTATCTGATGAGATATATTATTATCTATAGCAAATTTACTTGCAATAGTAGATTCATCATAATATGGTAAATCTGGAAAACTAATGGTATATGCTGTAATATCAGAATTGAATTTATGTGCTAAAAAAGTAATTATAGAAGAATCTATACCACCACTCAAGAAAGTTCCGACAGGAACATCGGCATTTAATCTAATTTGTACACTTTTTTCTAATAAGGATTTTATATTATTAATATTATTAATTACTTCATCATTATTCAATGTTTCAGTTGGTAAACTATAGTACTTATTTAATGTTATTTTTTGCCCATCGTATATAAGATAACTAGCTGGAGGTAATTTTTTTATATTTTCAAAAGCACAAAAGGGACTAGGAATATAAGTAAGGAACAAATATAAAGCAATTGCAGAATAGTCGAAATCACAAGAAATATTCATAGCTCTTAAAGCTTTTACCTCTGAAGCGAAAAACAATTGACCCTGATTATAAAAATAGTAAAGTGGTTTATCTCCAAACCTGTCTCTAGCTAGCAATAATTTATTCTCATATGCATCATAAAAAGCAAGAGAGAAAAAACCATTAAACATATTAAGAGCTTCATTGCCGAAATGGATTAATGCATACAAAGCAACCTCTGTATCAGAGCTAGTTATAAAATTATATCCTAAAGAATAAAGTCTATTTCTTATGTCTTTATAATTAAAAATTTCACCATTTAAAATCAATACATATCTATGACTATTGTCCCACATAGGTTGATTGGCGGTTTGATCTAAAATAGATAATCTGGTATGACAAAACAACAACTTTGAATTGATAATTTCATATTTTTTAAAATCTGGCCCTCTTTGCATAAGTGAATCACACACATTTTTAGCAATAAAATCAGAATCGAAATTGTTTATAAAATCAGAATAAATACCAGCAATGCCGCACATATAGTTAAAAACTATGATAAAAAACTAATAACAAAAATACAAATTTTTTGTTATATAAAATGTCAAGGAAGAGTTGAGTAAATCGCAAATTATTGACAAAGGGATTTAAAAAAAGTAGGTATGAAAAAGAGGTAAGAGAATAACGAACATTTTTCAAATGTTTCAAATAGTATATGATATTCTACTCACTATAAAATATTCATACCAAGCAAATCTATCCGAGGATGCAAGG
>JASEGF010000180.1:0-1223 GCA_030017935.1 Bacteroidales bacterium
TGATAAAACATATTATTATTGGGTAAAACATATTGGATTAATAAAAAAAGAAAATGTAGATTCTTCTGAAAATTGGCTATTAAAATCGTATCATATAAATAATTAAAACCTAAAAATTATGAAAGCAAAAATTTACCTTTTTATATTAATAATATCAATATTATGCTTAGCATCTGATTGCACAAAAGAACCAAAAGAGTATCCTACTTATTATATGTCACAGGAATTTAAAGATTATGTTTTATTTCCTGTAGGTAGCTTTTGGGTTTATCAGAATACCTCATCAGGCATAGAAGATAGTATTTTTCTTTTTAAACAAGAAATTAAAATTTTGGAAGCTGCCCCAAATGAAAGAGAATTTAATTGCGAAGTATTTGAACAAAATTTTTATTCATCAGTAAATGAAACATTAATAGGGGGTGGAGGGGTAATAATCCCTGGAGCACCTGATGTTTACCATTTATCTAAAGAATGGGGTTTTTATTACCAATTTTTCGCCCCTGCCAGTGTTGGAGATATGGAACCACACTATAAAATATTAAAGTATGTGGCTAATTATGATACTTTGAATATTAATGGTAATAATTTTTATGAAATTAGAGTATTTGAAAATTTAAAACAATATAATAATCAACCCAAAAAGTTCTATTATGCCCGAAATGTAGGATTAATAAAAATAGAATTATTTGATGGTACTATTTGGGAAATAAAAAAATATTTTATTAATGAATAACTTTAAAAATATAAAAAATGAAAGTAACAAAAATATTATTCTTAATTCTTGCAATCATTTGTTGCATAGCCTCTGATTGTGATAACGATAATGATAAACCGACTTATTACCTTGACCATGAAATATATGATTATATTTTTTTTCCTTTGGGGAGTTATTGGGTTTATAAGGATAGTGCAACCTCATTAATTGTGGACAGTATAAATCTTATTTGGCAAGAAATAAAAATTGGTGGAAAATCTTATGAACCTTTTAAATATGAATTTTTTAATCAAATTAAATATTCATTATATTTGGATAGTATATTTTTTTGCGGTGGTACTGCTTATACTTATGAAGTTGATAAAACATGTATATATACAGAAAAAGGCATTACTCAGTTTTTTAGTCAGAAAAAAGTTGGAGATATAATTTATTCTAATGATTTATTATATGAAAATTATTTAGATAGTTTAATGATTGGGCAAAATACATTTTATAAAGTAAAAAT
>JASEGF010000180.1:1233-4315 GCA_030017935.1 Bacteroidales bacterium
ATATTTAAGTTTATAAATGGGAATATTGAAAACTATAAAAGAATTTATTGGGCATATAATGTTGGAATTATAAAAAGAGAGTTTGAAGATGGTAAAATCTGGATTTTAGAAAAATATTTTATTAATAAATAACTTAAAAACTATTAAATCATGAAAAGGAATTATTTTTAAAAACAATTATTTGCACTTTTAATATTTTTTTGAAATAGTAGTTTAGATAATAAAGTCTTTTTCAACATTTTTTATAAAAATAATATGTATACAATAATTAATAAGCTTTCCCAATGCGAAGACCTTTCTTTTGTAAATTTTCTTTGTATTACTGGCAAAGAAAAGTAAATAATTTATTAAAAAAATTATACTCATAAAAAATATAGTTATTACCGAGAATGAATCAGTAATATTTTAGTTATTAATTAAAGTTTTAATTCAAAACTATTATTAAAAATCTATAACATTATCATTCTCTTCATACCAATCTGGTGGAGGTTCATCATCATTTTCGTCATCATTTTCTTCTTTAGGATATAATTTCGATATAGGTTTTGATAATATTAAAGCTTGGATAGTGCCAGAAATGAATCCGCCTAAATGTCCTTCCCATGATACTTCAGGAAATAATGGGAATATTCCCCAAAAAAATCCACCATATAAAAATATAACGATTAATGATTGAGCAATAAAAGTTCTTTGTCTAATCATTATACCAATCCAAAAAATAAAAAAAGCTAAATGGTAAACTAATCCACTTGCACCTATATGCATAGTATTACTATTACCTACAAGCCAAATAAATATTCCTGGGAAGATCCACCCACATAACACAATTCTATAAAAATATGGTGAAAATGAATTTTTTAATAATATTAATAAAACGTATAATGCTAAAACATTACCTAGTAAATGACTCAAATCATGATGTACCATTGGAAATAGCAAAATACCATAAATTTGATTCCAATCTCTCGGGACTACACCAATTAAAAATTCATTAATAGAAGGAATATGTTGCAAGATATAACCCCATATTGGTAGAATGGTTACAAAGGTAGCTTCTAATAATGCTTGTAAAAAAGTATTTTTATCTACAATATGAAAAAGTTTATCTTCCATACAATTAATGAAGTTTTTTTAATATTAATTTATAAAATTAAAAAAAATATAGTAAAGATGATAAAATAAAATTTTATCTTTGTAATTAGTTTAAAATAAATGATACAGCAAGTTATGAAAAAACTATTTTTAAGTGCTATTATTATTATTATTATTTGTGGCAATTTATTTAGTCAAAAAGTAAATCAAGAACCTTCCATAGATGAGATATCATCACAAGTTGAAAAATTTACTCAAGTACTAAATGTATTAAATAAAAACTATGTAGATACTGTAAATATTCCAATATTGACTGAAGAAGCTATTAGAGGTATGTTATTAGCATTAGATCCTCATAGTGTTTATATATCAGCTAAAGACGTAAAAGCTGTAGAGGAACCATTATTAGGGAGTTTCGAAGGTATCGGAGTTACATTTCAGATTATAAGAGATACTATAAATATCATCGAAATTATAGCTGGTGGTCCTGCTGAGATGGTGGGTGTTTTTCCCGGTGATAAAATCGTAAAAATAAATGATTCTATAGCTTGTGGAGATTTCGTAACTAATCAATATGTAACTAAAAAACTCAGAGGACCTAAAGGTACTCCTGCTAAAATAACTATAAAACGTCCTGGCAAAAGTGATTTCATAGATTTCACAATTATTCGTGATAAAATTCCTCTCAATTCTATAAATGCTGCTTATATGATTGAGCCTGGTGTAGCCTATATTAAAATAGATAGATTTTCTCGTACGACTATTGAAGAATTTAAAACTAATATTAATGAGTTAAAACAAAACAATATCGATTTTTTGGTTCTCGATCTTCGTGGTAATGGTGGTGGCTTTTTAGCTACAGCAGTGCAATTAGCTGATGAATTTCTAGATGCTGGTAAGTTAATTGTGTACACTAAAGGAAGAAGTATGCCAGAGAATAAGTATAATTCTACTATTAGAGGTGATTATGAAAAAGGAAAACTTATTGTACTTGTAGATGAACGTAGCGCCTCTGCTAGCGAAATCGTAGCTGGTGCTCTGCAAGATTGGGATAGAGCTATCATTATGGGAAGACGTACCTTTGGGAAAGGATTAGTTCAAAATCCATATTATTTGAATGATGGTTCTTTGATCAGACTTACTGTAGCTAAATATTATACTCCTACAGGTAGATGTATACAAAAACCTTATGAAAATAGCGATGAATACTACAGAGATATTGAAAATCGACTAAAAAATGGTGAACTTATGCATCCAGATTCTATTCATTTCCCAGATTCATTAAAATATTTAACATTATTAAAAAAACGAATAGTTTATGGCGGTGGCGGTATTATGCCCGATGTTTTCATACCATTAGATACATCTATGAATTTTAAACTTACTAATCAATTGGTGAGAAAAAATATATACAATATGTTCGCTATCGATAAGATGAGTAATATGAGAAGCCAATTACTTAAAAATTATCCTAATAAAGAAATTTTTAGAGAAAAATATGTAATTACAGATAATTTGTTTAATGATTTTTTGAATTATGCTAAAAATAATGATATAGAAATAAATAGTACTGAACTAGAAAAATCTAAAAATTTTATTCAAACGGTACTAAAAGCATCTATAGCTCGCTATTTGTATGGTATTAGTGGCTATTATTATAATATTTATGACATAGATAATGAACTAAAAAATGCTATAGAAATAGGTAAAACTGGGGATGTTTTTAATAAATTATATTGATTAATAACAAATATTTGTGAAATACGATGCAGATAGGGTAAAGGATAAGGAGTAATAAAAAATTTTAAGACTTTTAAAATTTTCTCTATCTGTCTGATATTAAACGCTTTACTTAATCATGTTTTTTTTGTTTAAATCAAATAATGATATTTAATTAATAATATTTTAATGTTTATCTTCTTAATTAACAAATATTTAATGAAAATATTTATTGAAAATTCAATTTTTATTAATTCGTTTTGTAAGTTAT
>JASEGF010000181.1 GCA_030017935.1 Bacteroidales bacterium
GAATTTTGGGCAAAAATACATAATAATTTTAATATGATATTAATATCATTAATTGTTTTAAACATATATTAAATGTTTGTTTTCAATACCTTATTCCTAATATTTTTGCAAAAAACATTTTCTACCCCCTTTTACCCGCGCTGCATCTATTAGCACCAGCCTCCAAGCTCGCTATGTCTATATTTTCATAACTGCCACTTTTATTTATTTCTACTATATCATTGTAGTTAGGTGGCGGTAATGGCATATTATCCATTATTACATCTATGAATTTATCTTTTTTTAAATTTAAGACATTGACATTATTTGATATTTCTCCAATTTTATTTATAATTATAGGTTGATCAAATGATATAGAATTAGAATAATGCGATGGTAATATATTTATATTTTTATCTAATGAAAGTATATATTGTAATGAATCGTATAATAATCCTGCTTTATATATTGTTTCATCTAGGTTAGCTTTCAAATCTGGTCTACCTATGCCATCTACAAAAAGCGTATCACCTGTGAATAGATATTCATTATTTAATAAATATGAAACACTATCCAAGGTATGTCCTGGTGTATGAATGATTTCTATTACAGAATTGCCAAAATATATATTCTCTCTGTCTTTAACTTTTATGTATTCATAATCTACTTGTGCTATATCTATAAATATATGTTTAGCATTACTGGTTTTTGCCAATTCTCTAGTTCTAGAGATATAATCAGCATGTGTATGGGTATCCATGACGTATTTAATAGTACTATTATTTTTATTAGCTAGAGATGTATACACTTCTGGACTAAGTGAAGCGTCTATTACTACTGCTTCATCTTTGGAAATAATGAGATATGATATGCATCCTTTGGCTACTCTTCTTATTTGAAATATTTTTAAATTTTTTTCTTTGTTTTCTAATAATTTAGTACTATAAGCGAAATTCCATTGTTTCATACCTCCTTTTAGTGAGTATGCTTTATACCCTTTTTCTTGTAAAATATCTGCTCCATCTTTACTTATTAACCCTTCTATGCATACTATAATTATTGGTTTATCTGTAGGCAAATCCATATTATCAAAAATATCATCTTCACCAGCTTCTATTTGCTTATAAACGTCTAAATGCTCACTTTCTGGTATATACCATTCATCTCTGTGCTCCTGAGGCCTTATATCTATTATTTTAACTGTTTTATTATTTTCTAATATATCTTGCAATTCTTCTACGCTAATTTCTAAATTTTCCATTTTAGTTATTTTTTACAAAATTCATTAAAATTTGATTTGAAATTCATAAAATGAAAAATATCACTTATATTTATTTAGTTTTAATCTTGATGATTAATCCATATAATTAAAACTATTAATAAATGTTTAAATTTAGTAATGATATATGAATTTAAATAAATTACCATTGATACTTTTTGTATTATAGATTATGCAAAAAATTAAGAAAATTTAAAATTTTAGAAAATATTTCTATTAAATGTTCATAAATAAAGAATTTAAAAATGATAAAATTACTAAATAAATATCATTAATTAATTTAAACAAAAAATGATAATTTTAAAAAAACGCTTTGTCAATACCGCATTCCCCCAGTGTAGATCTTTCTTCTGTTACTTTTCTTTGTGTGGTTGACAACGAAAAGTAAATTATGTAGAAAATTATTTAAAAATTAATTATACACATAAGAAATATAGTTATTACCGTGAATGAACCAGTAATTATTTAGTTATTACTTAAACGCCTAATTCAAATTTTTAATTTAAAAAAATATTGTAAATTCGTATGAAATTTCTAATATGGGTAATAGAATTAAAAAATTATTGTTTTTTTCTTTTATTTTGATATATCAAATTGCTAATGCTCAATTCTATACAGGGAGTCAATTGAACTTTGGTAAAAATCGAATTCAATATAGATATGAAAAGATATGGAGTTTAATGAAATTTGATCAATTTGATGTTTATTTCTATCAAAAAGGTTATCCTACTGCTGTAAATGTAGCTAGATATGCAGATTCTATTATTGATGTTTTTGAAGGTAAATTAAACTATCGATTAAACACTAAGTTGCAATTTTTGGTTTTTAATTCTTTGTCTGACCTGAAAAGTAGCAATATTGGAATAGATGATGAGATATTGTATAATACTGCTGGACAAACTATAATTCAAAGGAATAAAATTTTTTTATATTTTAATGGTAGTTATACTGATCTTTTCAAACAAGTCAGAGAGGGCATAGCCAAGGTTATGGTTGTCAGATTACTATATGGTGAGTCTTTTGCAGCTAATTTCAAAAATCAAACTTTAGATGCTATTCCTGCTTGGTATATAGATGGATTAGTTTCGTATTTGGCTGAGCCGTGGAGTACAGAAATGGACGATTTTTTAAGAGTTAATATTTTAGATAAAAAATTTAAAAGATTTAATCAATTAGAGGGTGAGCAAGCCAAAATTGCAGGGCATAGCATTTGGCGTTATATGATTGATATTTATGGAGAAAATGTGATTTCTAACCTTATTTATATGACTCGCATTAGCCGCAGTGTGAGTGATGGCATAATGTATATACTTGGCATTAATTATAAGGATTTCATCGATACTTGGTATAACTATTATTCTAAAATATATAATAATGAAATAAAGCAGTGGAGCGATTGGCAAAATATTGAAAATCTGAAAATTGCTAAAAAGGATTTGCCTTATAAAATTTCTATTAATAATAATGGACAATATGCTGTCATCGTAAGCGATAGAATGAGTCAAAAACGTGTTTATCTAGTTTCACTGTCTAATCCTAAAGAAAAGAAATTAATCCTTAAACTAGGACCTAAGGTAGAAGAGGCTTTTGATGATTCATATCCATTAGTAGCTTTTCATCCATATGCAGCTTTGTTTACTTGCTATTTCGAAAACAAAGGACAACGTATGCTGATGCTTTATAATATTGAGGAGGATTCTAAAGAATTTATAAAAATAGAGTCTGTAGATAAGGTTACTTCTATTTCTTATTCTCCTGATGGTCTAAATCTGGTAATGTCTGCTATTAACGAAGGGCAGAGCGATATTTATTTATTTTCTTTTGCGGGCAAAAGTGCTATTAATATTACTAAAGATCATTTTGATGATTATGCTCCCGTTTATATTAATAAAAATCAAATTGCTTTTTTATCTAATAGACCGGATGATACTTTGGCATTTATTCGTAAAACATATAAATATGATTATTTCTCTTGGCGTAACGAACCAGGTAAATATGATGTTTTTATTTATGATAATCGCAAGCCAAATACGTTAATTCGTGCAACGAATACACCTAATGTAAATGAAATCGAAATAATACCTCATACAAAAAATGAATTCATATTTTTAAGTGATAGTAATGGAGTAAATAATTTTTTTATCGCTAATATTGATAGTTCATTGCTTTTAGTAGATACTGTAATGCAATACAAATATTTTGCAAATTATAAACCAATATCCAATTTTAAAAATTCTGTTTTAACAGCTTCTATAAGTGATAATAAAGCATTGATAATAACTAGAGAAAAAAATAATAAAAATAAATTATCGTTAATTCCTATGGATTTTAATCCTATAGATACTACCATACCACTTAGTAATTATAAAAAACAACAATTAAGGAAAGCATCAGATCTGTCTAAGTCTAGAAAGATAAAAGATGAAAAACTTTTAGAAATGGATAAGCAAAATTATCAAATCATAGGTGAAGATAATGATTCATTAATAGATATTTATAATTACAAACTAGAGCAGGATACACTGCCAATAAAATCTAGCAAAGAAAAGAATGCCGATAAACGTAAGGTTATAGGATTAACGCAGAATACAAGATCTTTGTCAGATTTTTCTTTACCTAAGTTAGAAACTTATGAAACTGGTTATTTTTTAGATCAAGTAACTACTCAATTTGATTTTTCTTATTTAAATGCTTCTTATCAAACTTATACTGGTTATGTACCAATATTTATACAACCAGGTATGAATGCTTTATTTATGCTTAATTTAACAGATTTATTTGAAGATCATAGGATAATATTGGGCACTCATTTGTCTGGTTCATTAGATGAGAATGAATATATCATTAGCTATGAGGATTTATCTCGTCGATTAGATAGACAGGCAGTTTTTCATCGATATAGCTATTATTTAAGTGATGAAAATTATTTGAATAAAAATATAATAACAGATTTACACTATAGAATAAAATACCCTTTTAATCAAGTAGCAGCTATTAGATTAGATGTTTTTGCTAAATATGATAATATTGC
>JASEGF010000182.1 GCA_030017935.1 Bacteroidales bacterium
CAAAGCAAGGTATTCTTTTGAATTTTCTAGTAATTTTTTCATAATAAAAAATTTTGGGCAAAAATAATAAAAAATATTTATATAATAAAAATTGTTAAGTCTAACATATTTTATGTTTTAAAATCCTAGCACATAAATTGATAAACCTCTTTCAAAATATCCTTATTCAAAAACTCACCCTCACTTACAACTATTAACAACAAAAGAACACATTTCTTATGCTTCTTTGAAAAGAAATTTCTTAAAAATCAAACTTGATTTTGTTTCTTAAAATTACCCCTTTAACTTTACCCACAATAAATATTATAGAACCATACTTTTTTTAATTAAATAGAAATATTTTTATTTTATTTAATATTATTTCTCCTTTAGACATTTTAAAAAATCATTAATTTTGATAAAAAATGTCTTCAGCTAATTTATTATTGAGAATAATGGGATGGAGAGTGATAACTGATGAAGATATAAGCAGATATGACAAGGCTGTTCTCATCATGTCGCCTCATACTTCAAATAACGACTTTATCATTGGATGGTTAGCTCTAAAAAAATTAAATGTTAACGCAAAATTTCTTATTAAAAAAGAATTATTTGTTTTCCCATTATCTATAATATTAAAATCTTTAGGGGCTTTACCTGTAGATAGAAAAAATCCCCAAAACTTACCAATAGAATTAATAAAGATAATAAATGAATCATCTAAGATGTGGCTAATAATAACACCAGAAGGTACTAGAAAACCCGTCAATCATTGGAAAAAAGGATTTTATTATATAGCTCAGAAAGCTGATATACCCATAATCCCTTCTTTTTTAGATTATGACAAAAAAGAAGCTCATGTTTTGCCTGCTTTCTACCCAACTGGAGATTATGATAATGATATGCTGTCATTTATAGAAATATTAAAAGATGTCATTCCAAAAAATAAAGGTAATTTTGTCTTACCTAAAAAATAAATGATGCCAGAAAGTAATTTTGTAGCTTTATTTAGATATCCTAAAGACTGGATCGATGATCTCATAAATGAAATTAATCTAGCAAAAAATTGGATATATATTGAGATATATAGATTTGTGAATGACCCAACAGGTATCAGAGTTAGAGACGCATTAGTAGAAAAAGCTAAAGAAAAAGTAAAAATTTATGTACTTGTAGATAGTTATGGTGCTAAATCTGATACTAATTTTTTCAAACCTTTATTAGATGCGGGAGGAATGGTTCGTTTTTTTACACCTATACCTATTTCATTAGCAATTTTTTCAGAAGCTCATCGTAGAAATCACCGAAAAATTATTGTTATTGACCAGATATCATACTTAGGCTCGGCGAATATTTCTAATTATTCTCTAGGATGGAGAGAAAGCATTTTTAAGTTTAATGATCCCAAATTAGCTAATAGATTAATCTACTTTGTAAAACTAAATTTCAAACATTATAAAACATATACTTTTAATCAGAAAAAATTTCATAGTATTCATAATGTAAATGGGATGGAGCTGATACGTGATATACCATCCATCTGGAAACAACGTGTTAGAAAAAAACTTAATTGGCTCATAGATAATGCTAATAAATCTATTCAAATAGCTACACCATATTTCCTACCTATGGGTTCTACTATTGATGCATTGATAGATGCTGCTACACGTGGAGTTTATACTGAAATTTATTTACCTTTCAGAAGTGATGTTAACTCTATGGATGTTCTTAGAAATTATTATTTAGGAAAATTGTGGAAAGCTGGTATAAAAATATTTTTTTATTTACCCACTAATTTACATGCCAAATTACTTTTGATAGATAATGAAAAATATATGATAGGTAGTAGTAATTATGACTATAGAAGCTATCTATATATGCACGAAATTAATATGCTAGCAAAGGATCCAGTAGTAGTAAATGAATTGAATAAATATTTCGATGAATTGAAGCAAGATAGCAATGAGTTTGATTATGATAGATGGCGAGAGAGACCTATGTTAGATAAATTAATAGAAAAAATCTTAATCCCTTTTAGATTTTTATTTTGAATTTTATTTCTCAAAAATATTATAATTTTGACAGATTTTTGATTTGAAATTTCTATCTACTTCAAAAAAAAAGATATTTTTAAACAATTATGAAAAAATTTATTTTATTAATTTGCATATCATCATTTACTATAGCATTATTTTCTCAAAATCTTAGTTCTAATAATCCTAAAGCTATAAAATATTATAATGATGGAATAAAATTTTATGAGAATTACGAAAGTTTAAATGCTTTAAACAAATTCAAAAAAGCAACAGAGATAGATCCACAATTTATTGAGGCGTATCTGTTGGTAGCTCAGATATATAGCGATTTAGAGATATATGATTCATCTATTGTATATTATAAAAAAGCTATCGATATAGATAAAGATTTTTTCCCCAATGCATATATGATAATTGCTAAAATTAGTTATATGACAGGTAAATATTCTGATGCTGTGAGCTATCAAGAGCTATATTATCGTCATCACAAATTATCAGATTTCCAAAAAAATAGAGCTGAATTAGATTTAGATTTATATCGTGGAGCATTAGAACTATACAATAATCCTGTCCCTTTCACTCCAGTTAATTTAGGTAATAATGTAAATTCAGATTATTCAGAATATTCACCTGCATTGACTATTGATGATAATACAATAATCTTTACTAGAAAATTACCAAGCATTGATAACAAAAATGAGCAAGAAGATTTTTTCCAAAGTAATAAATTAAATAATGGACAATGGTCTAAAGCAGAACCTCTGCAAGGAGAATTAAACACTAACAATAATGAAGGAGCTCATACAATATCTGCTGATGGTAAAATAATTTATTTCACAGCATGTAATAGAAGTGATGGTTATGGTAGTTGCGATATTTATAGAAGCTATAAAAGAGGCAATATATGGACAAAAGCAGAAAATGTAAAAGAACTAAATTCTGAAACCTGGGATAGCCAGCCGAGTTTATCAGCTGATGGTAAAACAATTTATTTTGCTTCAGCTAGAAGTGGCAATATGGATATATATGAATCGCAATTATTAGATAATAATAAATGGAGTAAACCTACAAGATTACCTAAAAATATTACTACTGCTAAATCTGAGTTGACACCATTTATACATCCTGATGGTAAAACATTATTTTTCGCTTCAGATGGACATGGTGGTATGGGGAAATATGATATTTTTTATGCTCAAAAAATCAATGATACTTTGTGGACAAACCCAATAAATATTGGCTATCCTATAAATACAAATAATGATGATGCTTTTTTATTTGTAAATGCTAATGGTAATAAAGCATTTTTTGCTTCAGAAATGTCAGGTGGATTTGGTGGCTACGATATTTATATGTTTGAGCTACCTAAAAATATAATTTCTAATCCTGTTACATACTTCAAAGGTTTAGTACTAGACATTAACAATAATACTCCAATAACCAATGCTGTAGCAGAATTATTCTCTTTAAATGATGGTTCATCAAAAGGAAAAGCAAAAACAGATTATGATGGCACATTCATATTGCCCTTACCTACTGGTACCACTTATGCTCTCAATGTAAGTGCAGAGAATTATCTTTTTTATAGTGAACATATAGAACTCATGGAGACTAGAGATTCTTTGCATCCATTTATTAAATATATTTACCTGAAACCTATTCAAAAAGACCAAACTATGGTACTTAATAACATTTTATTCGATTTTGATAAATCAACTCTAAGGCCTGAATCATATGTAGAATTAGAAAAATTATATAAATTATTAATAGAAAATCCTAATTTAATTATTGAAATCGGTGGACATACAGATAATAAAGGGACTAAAGAATACAATCTAATACTCAGTGAAAAAAGAGCTAAAGCTGTTTTTGATTACTTGGTTAGCAAAAATATTAATCCAAATAGATTAAAATATAAAGGCTATGGGGATACTAAACCAATTGCAGAAAATACTACAGAAGAAGGAAGACAATTAAATAGAAGGACTGAAATTAAAATACTGAATAATTAATCCATTTAAAAAAGTATATCAAATATTATTAAAACTAGGATTAGTATTAAAAAATAATCGTTATTTCATATTATAAATTATTTTCATTTTATTAATAAAATAAACATTAGCTAATATTTAAATTTTAGCAGCAATGTTATATTGATTATAGAAATTTTATAAAAGTTTAAATTCAGATATGATATATGAATTTAAAAAAATTATTATTAATACTTTTA
>JASEGF010000183.1 GCA_030017935.1 Bacteroidales bacterium
TGAAAATGGCTTACCTACTGGCCCAGAAATGACAGGAGTAGATAGTACTCAATGGGGTGTAGTCCCCAAATACCAAGCTTTAGTCAATTCTTTTGATGCTAATTTAGATGCTAGAAAATATCAAGATGTTGGTTATGATGGGCTATCAGATGATAATGAGAGAAGCTATTTTAATAGTTATATACAATCTATTGCTTCTATATATGGCACTGGATCTGTTGCTTATCAGCTAGCTTTGAATGATCCATCATCAGATAATTATCGTTATTTCAGAGGTACAGATTATGATAATCTGGGTTATAATATTTTACAACGTTATAAATATTATAAAAATTCAGATGGCAATAGTCCTACGCCAGATATGAGTAATGAATCTTATCCTACTAGTGCTACTAATAATCCTAATAGCGAAGATATCAATAGAGATAATACACTGAACGAATTAGAAAGATATTATCAATATGAGATAAATCTAAATCCTAATGAAATGGTAATCGGAGAGAATTATATTACAGATATTTATACTGCTAGTGTTAAATTGCCAAATGGCAACTCAGAGAAAGTGAAGTGGTACCAATTCAAAGTGCCAGTAAAAAGACCAGACAAAATCGTGGGAGATATTAGAGATTTTACTTCTATACGCTTCATGAGAATATTTCTAAAAAATTGGAGCGATTCTGTTGTATTACGTTTCGGTACTATGGATTTAGCTCGCAGTCAATGGCGTAGATATTCTTATTCTTTATTGCAACCAGGAGAATATTTACCTGGTAATGAACAAAATCTGACTACCTTCGATATTACTAACTTGAATATCGAAGAAAATGGTTCTAGAAAGCCAATACCATATGTGATGCCTCCAGGACTAGAACGTGAAATAAATTATGGTACTACTAATCTTCAAAAACAAAATGAACAATCTCTCTCTATCAAGGTTTGTCATTTGATAGATGGTGATGCTCGTGGTATTTTCAAAAGTACAGACTATGATTTTAGATATTATAAAAAAATTAAAATGAATGTCCACTCTGAAGAGGTAGATCCATTAAATTATCCTTTAAACGATGGAGATTTAACTCTATTTATTAGATTGGGAACTGATTTTGACAGAAATTACTATGAATATGAAATTCCTCTTCATCCTACTCCATGGGGTAATTACAGCTCTGATGATGATAGTCGTAAACGAATCTGGGCTGATTCTATTGAGTTAGTATTAGATAAATTAGTGCAACTAAAACTAGAACGTAATACTATTCTACGTAGTGAGGATAATGCAAATATTACACTTTTCACCCCTTATTCTAGCCAAGATGAGAATGGTAAATATACTATCGTTGGTAATCCCAATTTAGCTGAAGTTAAAGTAATTTTAATAGGTGTACGTAATCCTAAAACTGGTACTTATCCTAATGATGATGGCAGACCTAAATGTGCTGAAGTATGGATAAATGAATTGAGAGTAAATACTTTTGACGAAAAAGGTGGATGGGCTGCTACTGCTCGTATGAACATGGGTTTAGCTAATATAGGTAATATAATGTTTGCTACTACCCTATCTACTGCTGGCTTCGGCTCTATCGAAAAGAAAGTTTATGAACGTCAGCTGGATAATATAACTTCTTATGATCTTTCTCTAAATATTGATGTTGGCAAACTTCTACCAGAGAATTTTTATTTGCGTATTCCTATGCATATTGACTATTCTGAAATGATAGCTAATCCACAGTATAATCCTCTAGATCCAGATGTTTACCTACGTGATGACTTAGAAACATATGACACTGAAAGGGAAGTAGATAGTGTAAAACGACTAGTACAATCTTATACGCAGAGAAAAGGTATTAACTTTATGAATGTCAAAAAACTAAGACCACCTACTGCTAAAGGCAATCCTAAAATTTATGATCTTTCTAATTTTGATGTTTCTTTTGCTTTCAACCAAATTTATATTCGTAACCCAGAGATAGAATACAATAAAAAGAAAGAATACACCGGCTCTATTGCTTATAATTATAACACTAATCCTAAAAATTATGTTCCTTTCAAGAATGTTAAATTCCTTAATAATAAATATCTGAAATTAATTGGTAATTTTAACTTTTATCTTTTACCTAAATCCATTTCACTATCTACTGATATGTATAGACTATATGAAGAGAATAGATGGCGAAATAAAACCTCCAATTTAGTAATTATTGAACCAAATTTTATTAAAAATTTTACCTGGAATAGAAATTATTCTATAAAATATGATTTAACAAGAAATTTGCGATTAGATTATACTGCTAATGCTAATGCACGTATAGATGAGCCACCAGGTAGAATAGATAAACGTGATAGCGATTATAGAGAAAAACGAGATTCTATCATTAGAAATATTACAAATTTTGGTAGAATAACTAATTTTAATCAAAGAGTACAAGCTAACTATAACTTGCCTCTCACATATATTCCTATTTTAGATTGGATAAATGCTTCTGTGCAATATACTGGTAACTACATTTGGACAGCAGCACCACTATATAAAGATTCTACAGGTAAATATACAGAGTACCCATATGGGAATAGTTTACAAAACAGTCGTACTTTTTCTTTTAATGTTAATGGCAATTTCAATAGATTATACTCTAAAATTAATTATTTAAAAAATATATTGAGTCCACCTCCTCCTACTCGTCGACAAGAGGAAGATTCCACTCAAAAAGGACCATCTATTGGTAAACAAATTTTAGATAATGTTTTACGTTTCTTGATGATGACTAAAAATATAAGTATTAATTATTCTGTTTCTGATGGTAATATGCTTACTGGGTACAGAGGTGAACCGCAAGCTCTTGGAATGGAATTTAAAAATATGACACCTGGATGGGGATATATATTTGGTTGGCAAGAAGATATAAGAGACAGATTAGTTGCTAATGATCTATTTACTAAGGATACTACTCTGAATACTCCTTATATTACCAATTACTCCGAAAATTTAAATATTAGAGCTACATTAGAACCAATTAAATATCTTTCTATAAATATTACTGCTATTAAAACCCAAACTTGGAGCAATAGAGAATATTTTAGATATAATGGAAGCGAATTTACATCATATACACCTCTTACTACCGGTAGTTTCAGCATGTCTATAATTAGTACTAAAACTTCTTTTGCTAAAAATACTAAAGATTTCTCTAATAAAAATTTTCAAATGCTTCTAGATATTCGTCCAGATATAGCTGTAATGGTAGCTCAACGTAGTCCTGTGTGGAATGGAGCTTTTGTTACAGATTCTATTTCTGGAATACTATATCCTGATGGTTATGGACCTACTTCGCAGAATGTGTTAATTCCTGCATTTCTAGCGGCATATACTGGACATAATCCAGAGAAATACGTTAAAACCATTTTCCCTTCTATTCCTTTGCCTAACTGGAGAATAAGTTATACTGGATTAAATAAAATTAATTTATTTAAAAAATATTTTTCTTCTGCTACCCTCACTCACGGATATACATCCAACTATACAGTAGGCTCTTTTGCTAATAATCCATTATTTTCTGATCCAGACAAAGATGGCTACACAACAGTGAGAGACGCTCTACACAATTTCTTACCACAATATGAGATCTCGCAAGTGTCAATATCAGAAAATTTTAATCCTATCTTAGGTATACAACTAAACTGGATAAATAGCCTAGTAACTACTTTAGATTGGAAAAAATCTAGAAATGTTGCTTTGAATACATCAAATGTACAGATAACTGAAATTAATACTACTGAATGGGTGATAGGCATAGGTTATAGATTCAAAGACTTGAGTTTCGATATTCGCACTGGCGGACAAACCAGAACTATTAAAAGTGATTTGAATCTCAAAGCTGATTTGTCTATAAGAGATAATATTACAATACTAAGACGCATAGTAGAAGAGATAAATCAAGTAAGTGCTGGACAAAAAGTAATCTCGATTAATCTGTCTGCAGATTATCAATTTTCGAAAAATATCACCTTGAGGGCATTCTTTGACCAAATAATTAATAATCCACATGTGGCTTCTCAATATTATAATACATCAACTAATTTCGGTATAAGCATTAGATTTTCACTAGCAATGTAAGTAACCCATTTCTAATACCAAGTTGCGTTCTATTATAAAAAATTATATTAAATTTGTCCAAAAAA
>JASEGF010000184.1 GCA_030017935.1 Bacteroidales bacterium
TATTTTTATGTAATACCCTGACCTAAAGGTCAGGGTTAATAATCTTTCACTTTAATATCTGACCTAAAGGTCGAATATAATTGGGCTTATGGTAATACGCCCCTACGATACGTTTTTTGAGATAATACCTCTTTCTATATTACTTTGTTATCTAACTCCGACATCCATTAACCACGACCTTTAGGTCGAGGACTTAATAAATATGTTAATCTGGCTTTAGCCATGATAATTCTTAATGACTTTAGTACTTTGTGAACTTTGTGTAATATCTTGGTGCCCTTTGTGGTAAAATAATTTATCCATAATGAACGTTATAAACCTCAATTTCATTCTTTCTTTTCTTTAATGAAGTAAGGCGAAGGCGACAACATTATAATAATTTACAGTTTTCTTTTTGAGAGGAAGGTTTTAGAAATGCTGGTAAAGGGAGGAGGTGTGACCAATTTGGTTGAACGAGCATCGATTTCGTACTCGACAAAATAGTACCGAACGAGATAAACCATTCTGCGTTTTCAGTATCAACCCACATTAGCTACAACCATTGTTCCCGCCTGTTTTTTAATAGTATGTGTTCAACGTTTTCTTTTAATTCATTAACGGACTCCCAAGCTTCTTCAACTGTATTTTTCTCTTCAAGTGATGGTCCATTTTCCCAATAGACTGTTAACATTCCTTCGTGGTCATTAAGTTTAATTATTTTTAAATTATTATTTTTTTCAAAAATATAGTCTACCACATTAATAAGTCTTTCAATTCTATCTTGTTCGTTGGTACCACTACCGCTATCTGATGACAATTTTATTCCTTTATATACATTATTATAAGTGTCAATTAAAGAAATAAATTCAATTTCTTCTAATGTTTCTTCAAGAAAATCAATTTTTAATTTTCTTTTTAAAGCATCGATAAATGAATGAGTAGTATACATTAAAAAAATAATGTCAGATTTTTCGCATATTTCATATACTAGTTCGTCTCTTGGTCTAATTGGCTTTTTATTTGGGTCCAAAACCCACCAATCTTCTTTTTTGTCGTCCACAACGAAAATTATTGATTTGCTTTTAGAATTTGCATATTTTAATATTTCTTTCCATATTATTAAATCAGCAAACTTTTGAAATCCAATCTTATCAATGTCTTTATATCCTGGTGGTATTTTATGTTGATACCTTGCATCACCTTCATTTATTATATCTAGTATTTCTTTAAATGAAAATTTCTCACCAATTTCTATATTGCTTTCAATACTTTTCATAAAGACATCATCTTCAAATATTCTTTTTATCGTCTTTATTTTGTTTTCAATTTCTTCTCCAATTGTTTTTGAAAAGTTATCTAAATGTGGCTCAAAATCAGAAAGTATTGTATTATTGATTATTGGATGGTTATCTTTATTCTTTGTGTTATTTTTTATTTGTTGAAAATTTTCATTTATTTTAGAACAAAATTTGTTTAACTCACTATATAATCCTAATATTTCGTTAATTGGCTTATGTCTATTTTTATTGTATTCATAAAATACATAATAAGGAAGCCAAATTCTTTTATTTAGCTTAATTATTACATTTTTAATGAAATCATCTTTAGCCTTGTCAGTAAGTTTGTAGATATTTAGCAATGAAGATGTATCGAATACGATTACAGCATCTTGCCAAATTTTTTCTTCAATATCGTTTGTTATTTCATAATTAATTATATCCATAATATTAGTATTTCAATTATATGCAATTATATGCAACATTTTATAAAACTTGCTGATAACATCTTATTTATAGAATAAATATAAAACATTCATATATACAAACTTTTTTTACAAATATATAATTTTATTTTTACAAATATAATGGATTTTATTTAAAATTTACGATTCCATAATAAACTGTTTTTCAATTGCAAGAAAAGGGATTTTTAGACAACATGACGGCTGTAGGTAGCCACATTTAGCCCTATGTTGCGTCTGCAGCAGAGCTATTTCGCTTGTTTGTTGTTATGGGTATGTGGTTTTTTATTTGTATGTTATAGCAATTCCAGATACATTTGGCCACCAAAATTGATAATCAAACTTAATATTTATTATAGCATCTGCTCCTTCTTTCTTAGCTCTTTCTTTCAATTTTTTAAGAAGTTTTTCTGGACTATGAAAAACACCGCCATTGGCTTGTATATACATAATTTCAGTATATTCTTTAGTTGGTTGAGAAGCATAGAAAATTTCAATATCAGAGGACGTTTCCTTTTGCAAATTTGCAACTTGAGTAGTTACACAACTTGTAAATACTAAAATTACAAGAATAAATCCGAATATATTTTTCATTGTTTTATATATTTTATTATTACTCACATGCATCAAAAGTAATTAAAGCAATAGGTAAAATTGTATTGTAGATTTTCTTTTCAGCACTAAACTTCCTACGAAGAACTGAACTTTAAATTTACTACTTTCCTGTCCTACGAAGCACGAAACCCCTGCTTGTGTATAGGTGATGTTAGCGTGTCGTTGCTTTATTTTTCTAACCACCATTTTTCTTTTTCCTTTTTCATTGCTTCAATTACTTCTGGTTTGTCAGGATATTGTCCCCAAGCTAGGATGTAATTCTGCCATCCATATTCTTCATACTTGTCCCAAGGAATAAATTCACATGTACCTATGCCAAGTCCGCGACTGTCGGGAATTCTATAATCTCCCCAATTACACTTTTTTGAATTGCCCGTTTTGTAACTTGTCCAAGTTCCTTCAAATTGGTTGTTTTTAAATCCGTCAGCAACAAACATTAAGGCGTCATATTTTATCTCACCTTTTTCGTTGATATAAAAGTCCGTTTGAAAATTGCCTTTTAAAATTCCTGATCCTTTTTGATCAGGGTCTTCAAAAAATTCATATTGCCCTTTTACAAATCCTTGTTTCAAAGGAGGGACGTCGCCTTCATCATAAGTTCTGGCTTCACTTATAGTTATGGTTCCTTGAAAAGTGCATATATTTTCTTTCACTTTGGTTTTTCCGTAGATGAAATATTGAAGTTCGTTTTCAGGATTCTTAATTGCAGATATGAAATGAATTTGAAATCGTTGAAAATTTTCGCCAATGTATCCGAGAGGTTCAGGTCTGTCAACTGTTATCGTATCATTCTCAATTTGGAACTGGTCAAGAGTCCACAAGTCAGAAATGTCATACTTTTTTATTTCTTCTATAAAACTAGAAGTCTTAATCTCTTGTCCGTTTACTATGACAGAGGTTATTAAAAGGAAAAATGTTAGTATTGTTATCATATGTTCTTTAGTGGTTCTTTCAATGCACGCTAACGGACAGCAATATGTTTTTGTTGCCGATTTCGAAGCACTGTCTTTGTCAAATCTGCAGGAAATTTGAAACGAGCCACTACCGCTGATTTCAACACAGTCTCGGCAATAAAATATACTGCATATTATGTGGCGTATTTCTTTCATTATCAATATCATAGTCTGTCAATTTTTTTTAAAGTTAGCAAATTTACTGTCCAATATACTGTAAAAGCAACAATTCCAGTCAGAGAAACTAAAAATAATTCTTTAATTCCAAAGTTTGATTCCCAAAATACTAATCCGAAAGTCAACCCTGAAATTATACATAGTAACGCGGTGAATTGAAAAAGTGTCAAACTCCAAACTTTTTTCTTAGATTTAAATTTATTCCAAAAATGAAAAGTCAAAGTAAACTGAGTTGTCAGTGCAATAACTGTTGCAATTGGCACAAATATTTTAAAAAAACCATTGTCTGGAGAGTTAAAAGCATCACCATTGTGTACAATAAGATTAAATACTACCAAAAGTCCAAGTACTGCCAATATTCCGAGTATTGTCTGTAAAATTGTCCCTATGATTTTAGTTTTCATTTTTATTATTTTTTTAGTTTATCAATAAACGGTCAAGTCATTAATATATTTTGTCTGTCTGTTGTCCTTAGCTTTAGACTACTTATTTCTATATTATCTTTCTTTTCCGCATTTTCATAATCCCAAGTTATTATTAATAAATTTTTGAAGCAATATTTATAATAAAGTGCACGGTTTTTCTGTTTTTTTATGCAGTTCACTGCTTTTATTACACAAAATTATATATGCAGGATTCAAGTCACAAATGCAACTTTTTGATTAGGCAAATTTAGTAATAAAAA
>JASEGF010000185.1:0-3878 GCA_030017935.1 Bacteroidales bacterium
GGACCGGGATGAACATACCTCTAGTGTACCTGTTGTAGTGCCAACTACATAGCAGGGTAGCTATGTATGGAACGGATAAGCACTGAAAGCATATAAGTGCGAAGCCAACTTCAAGATTAGGATTCCTTAGAGGGACGTTAGAGACGATGACGTTGATAGGCTGCAGGTGTAATCGCAGTAATGCGTTTAGCCGAGCAGTACTAATTACCCAAAGCTTCCTCTTTTAAAAAAAGACATTAATCCCCTTTTTGAAACTTACAAAGTTTCTCCAACCCCTATTAAGTATGTTATAAATATTTATGGTGGCTATAGCAGTGGTGATCACCTCTTACCATACCGAACAGAGTCGTTAAGCCCACTAGCGCCGATGGTACTGCTAAGGCGGGAGAGTAGGTCGCCACCAAATGCTCTTTACTAAAGTCCGCTATATAGCGGACTTTTTTTTAATTTTTTTACTTATGTATAAAAAATTAGTTTATTTTATATTACCCGTTATATTTGTTTTTTATAGCTGTAATAATAGTAATATTAAGACAAATAATGAAAATATTCCAAATAATCAAGATTCAATTTATGCAATTTTGAAAGATATGTATTCTGCTGAATATTTAATTTCTCAAATAAGATATATCTCACCATATGATAGCATGTCAGATAAAGATTTATCTCGTTATATATATAGTGCAGTAATGAAAAAACACAATATTAATGATAGCCAATTACAAGATATATTAAAAAACGTTTCTTTTAATAATGATAAAGATTTATTAGATAGCTTGTATAATGAATTGTATAAGATTTCTTTTAAATAGCTTTATTAGATAAGACAATTAATTCGATTAAAACTATTATTTTAAATGTATTTTTAACTGATATATCTTTATTTTTTATTTTTAGTCGTTTAATAATGATAATTTATTAATAATTGCTACTTTTGTAAAATATATTTTTATTAAATAGTATAAAACAAATGAAAGTTTATGTAACTGCACTTAAATCAAACAAACAAAGGTATGAGTACATTAATTCACATTTAAGGACATTAAACATAGATTATAAAATAGTAGATGCAATAGATAAAAAAGAAATTTCTGATGATAAAATCAGAAACTATTATATGCTAGATGATTTAAATAAAATATTTGCTGCTTCTATCAATATCGGCAATACAGCTAATAAAATGTCAAGAGAAATAGCTTATAATGAATTTTTAAAAACAGATGAAAAGTCAGCATTATTTTTAGAAGATGACGTTATATTACCTAAAAATATTTCAGAAATTTTAGAAAAACTAGAGCAAAAAATTAGAGATGTTGAAGTTATTTTACTAGATTATCGTACAGCGGGCAGTTCATATAAAATTGGTATAAGTACAGCAAATAGTGAAAAAATTAATAATAGAATATTAGCTTATCCATTGCAATTAGATGGATTAGTAGGTGGTGCTGCTTATATTTTGCCTCGCAAGGTAGCTGAAAACTTTATAAATTTGAAACTATATCAAAAATTATTTACAATGGATAACTGGAATAATTATTATAATAATAATGCATTTGCTCAATTAAGAGTTTTATATCCCGTAATAATTAAATTAAAACCTTTTGCTTCATCTATTGGTTATGTTCCTACTGATAGTTTGGGTTATAAAATTAAAAATTTAATTGAAAAAAATAGAATACCTCTATTTTATAATTTAATAATTTTAAAGCGAAAAATGTTTCATAATACTGTTTTTAAACAATTTTATTTAACAGATAAAAAATCACCACTAGATAAAGATTCTATAGAATATTAACATTAGCTATCACTTTATTACTTTTATAAAGGTCGCAATTATAGATGTTAAACATAATAAAAATTGAACAAAATAGTTCTAATATTAGATATTTGATAGGCCATATAATTCGCAGAATGCTATTTTTTAATAGCTAATTCAATTCAGTAAAATAGTTGCACATTTATCTGATTATTACCATTTTACCAAATCCTTTTGTAAAATATTGATCTAAATCTGTTTGTATATGTTCTATAGATTCACCATTTAATTGTGTTATTACTCGATAAAGATATACACCGTTTGCTAACAAATTGCCATACATATCTCTACCATCCCAAGCATAGCTTGTTATATTTCTACCAATATGCAAATGACCTAATTCATCTCTTGTTATTTCTTTTACAATTTTACCAGAAATTGTCATTATTTGAATAGTAAAATATTCAGGAACTTTACTGCCAGTGAGAGTAAACACAAAATGTGTCTGAGTGCTAAATGGATTAGGCCAATTTGTTAAATAAGTAATAGCAGGTTTTTGTATAATTTCAAATTTTATTGTATAGTCAGTGCTGCCACTTAGATTATTACTGCGATCTCTAGCTTGTACACGTAATTCATATACTCCATCTTCATTAAATTTAGCATACCAATCTATATAGCAGACATTAGTATTTGGGTCATTAGCAGGTGTGAACAGCAATTGATATACATTAGATTCTACAAAATAAATTCTTTCATATTCTGTAGCATTAGGCCTTTTTAGGAAAACAGTAATAGCACTGGTATCATCTAATTTTAGGAATTTATTTTCATCTCTTACAGTAATTTTAATATGTGGTTCTGCACTTACAATATCACCATTTAAGATGTGCACTCCATCAAAAGTAACGTCTAATAAAGGATTTATTTTGTCTTTGCTAACAAAAAACGGAATATTAGCAATATTATTAATGTGTGTTTGCTCTAGTTCGAAATAATTATTTGTGAGAGGATTAATTGGGTTAAACTCTACCCATAGTTGATTGATACCATTTAGACCAATAGTTTGAAAATTTATACTATCTGTTAAAATATCATTAGCAGGGTGGAGGCGAGTTTTTCTCAAATCTAAATTTATTATTTCATTGGTATTAGTTTTAATCCAATATTTCACCCATAGAGAATCTTGGAAATCTTGTGAGCTTATATTTTTAGTCGATATTTTTAATTTTCCTATTTCTCCCTCTTGCAAAGTATCTTTATAAAAAGAATAATTTTGGGTAAAATCAAGTATAGCAGTTTCTGGAACTGGTGTATATAAAACTTGCCAGCGTATAGGTTGGGGTGCTGTATGCAGAGCATCATCTTTAGATTTCATAAGTAATTTCAAATATGGATAAGTATCTGCAGAAATCTGCTGGTCTAGATTATAAATATCTAATGAATCTGCTATAGGTCTAATGTTAGCAAATAGAGTATCGATAGTACCGTTTTCTTTCACACCTAATACAAATAATCTCACAGTGTCAATTAAGGGACCATTCTCTAAACTACGTACTCGCCAGTGAATACTATTCCACTCTTGGGCTGGACCAATTAATGGTGATAGCATAGAACCTTCTTCCCATTTAGTAGTTATATTCCATGAATCTGTGATGATGCTAGTAATATCTGACCCTATCGTTTCATCAGCAGTGCCGATAGGATATCCTTTTCTGCCAAAAATAATATATGGATGATCATTAGGTATAGAACGTATCATAGCAGAACCGAAGCTCTCAAAAGCTTGGTAGAGATTTTCTGGGTAATTCTGAGCATTGTGATTTCTATGACTAAAAGCTAAAATATAGTATCCATCTGGAACAGCATTAATGAAATTTGCCATTCTTTGTTGCCATATGCTATCTGTAGTGAAAAAATCGAAATCATAATAAATATAATCTCTACAATTAAGTGCTTCATATGGACCGAGGCCATCATTATCTGGGTCAGTATTAGGCCAAGGATTTACAGAAATAGTATCAAAAACAGCGAATTTCATCCCATGACCACTATTATTGGTACATGACCATTGTCCTATTAGTGCATTATTGATTTTATACCATTCCTCATGCCAAGGAAT
>JASEGF010000185.1:3888-4107 GCA_030017935.1 Bacteroidales bacterium
AGCTGCTATATTTACTATTGTGTTTATGTAGTTAAAGCTTCTGGTAGGTCTATGTGTAGTCATATAAACGTAATCGTTATTTTCGAATTGAAAGAAATGTGCTTGTCCCCATCCTCTTTTATTTTTTATGAATTGAAAAGAACTATTTCTCCAATAGGATGATGATATTGTTTTCACTCTCCAATAATAAACTGTGCTGTCTGGCAATTGTAACATATC
>JASEGF010000186.1 GCA_030017935.1 Bacteroidales bacterium
GGACGCAGCTGGGAAGAAGATGAGAAATATATTGCACAAGCTTTAAAAAAATTTCCTGATTGGTGCTATATCATAGCTCCACACGAGGTACATATGGAACGAATAAATAACATAAAAAAAAGCCTGCCATCTAATCCTATAAATTATTCAGAATTAGCCGCTACAAATTTTGATATTTCTAAAGTACAAAATTCTAATGTTTTAATTATAGATACCATTGGAATTTTATCAAATTTATATAGATATGCAGATATTGTGCATATAGGCAATGGTTTTGGTAAGGGTATACATAATATTTTAGAAGCCGCTGTTTATGGCAAACCTATAATATTTGGACCTAATTATAAAAAATTCCAAGAAGCAATAGATTTAGTAAATTTACATGGAGCATTTAGTTTTAATAATATTAATCAGTATTTAGATATTTTAAATAACTTATATAATGATAAATCATTTTACAATACTGCCTCTGAAGTTTGTAAAAATTACATAAAATCTAATGTCGGAGCTACTAAAATAATTTTAAAATATATTGATGATAAATTAAAAGAAACTTGGTAAAGAAGTCATTAAATTAAATAACCAAAATTTTTAAAAACATATGAAGCACATTAAAGAAATTGCAGAAAATCTGGGAATACCATTAGATGATTTAGAACTTTATGGCAAATATAAAGCCAAAATACCATTTAGGTTAATAAATAACGACAAAGTTAAGCAGTCAAAATTAGTATTAGTTACAGCTATCACACCTACACCAGCAGGCGAGGGCAAAACTACAACATCAATTAGTCTTTCTATGGCACTAAATAGAATTGGTAAAAAATCGATTGTTGCTCTTAGAGAGCCATCATTAGGGCCTGTTTTTGGAATTAAAGGTGGTGCAATTGGTGGTGGTAAATGTAAGGTATTACCTGCTGATGATATTAATTTGCTCTTCACTGGTGATATTCCTGCTATTGAAAGAGCTAATAATCTATTATCTACTTTAATAGATAATAATTTACAAAGTAAAAATTATAATCTAAGATTAGATCCACGAAATATTTTCTGGCATAGAGTAATGGATATGAATGATAGAGCATTACGAAATATTGTAATTGGCTTAGGTGGTATATCTAATGGTGTACCCAGAGAATCTTCATTTGACATTACAGCAGCTAGTGAAGTAATGGCAATACTTGGAATGAGTGAGAGCATTAATGACTTGAAACAACGTTTAGCAAATATTTTTGTAGGATTAACTTATGATAAAAATCCAATTTTCGCTAGAGATTTGAATGCACAGGGGGCAATGGCTGCTTTACTAAAAGATGCAATAAATCCCAATTTAGTACAAACATCAGATAGTACACCAGCTATAATTCATTGTGGCCCATTTGCTAATATTGCACAGGGTACTAATAGCATACTAGCAACTAAAATGGCAATGACATATAGTGATGTAGTTGTTACAGAGGCAGGATTCGGTTCAGATCTAGGTGCAGAAAAATTCTTTGATATCAAATGTCATCAATTTGGATTAATGCCAAATGCAGTAGTTTTAGTTGTAACTATTCGTGCTCTGAGATATCATGGAGGTGCTACTAAAGAACAATTATCTATTCCTAATGCAGAACTTGTAAAAAAAGGTCTTGCTAATTTAGATAAACATATCGAGAATATGATGATGTATAACTTTAAACCTGTTGTAGCTTTAAATAAATTCGATACTGATACAGAAGAAGAAATCGATATAGTTAGACAACGTTGTAAAGAATATGAAGTAATGATGTCTGTAAATGAAGGATTCGCTAAAGGTAGTGAAGGAGCTATTGATTTAGCTGAAAAAGTTATGCAAAGCATTAGCTATTGTCCAGATTGCTTCAAACCTATATATAAATATGATCAACCCATTGAAAAGAAAATTGAGATAATTAGTAAAAATATTTATGGAGCTAAAGATATAGAGTTCTCACTGAAAGCTAGAAAAGATTTGGATTTAATAAAAAAATTAAATTTAGAAAATTTACCTGTGTGCATTGCTAAGACTCAATATTCATTTTCTGATAATCCAGATTTGAGAGGTAGACCTAAAGATTTTATATTGAACGTAAGAGAAATAGAAATATCTTCAGGTGCTGGATTTGTAGTTCCCATAGCAGGAACTATCATGCGCATGCCAGGACTACCAGATGTACCTTCTGCTGAAAAAATAGATATCGATGATGATGGTGTTATCTATGGAATAAGCTAATAAAAATCTACAATGTTAGCAACGCATTAACAAGATTATAAGCTCCGTCATAAATTTCAGCTATATTAGATTCTAACATATAACATGGCGTAGTAACTATTTTGTTTTCATAATCTATTACTACTTCTGTTTTGTTAGAATTTTTATGATTAGAGCCAAATGTACTGATATCTTTTGCTGTTTTAGAATCTTGACCAATAGTTACTAAAGAGCCTGGTAACACTTTAGCTATTATCACTGGAGCAATGCACATCGCACCAATAGGTTTTTTAGACTTGTGGAAATCTAATATTACTCTTTCTACTTCATTATCTACTGACATTTTTTCACCATCTATAGCATAAGAGCTTAAATTTTTGGCAGCACCAAATCCACCTGGCAATATTAAAATATCAAAATCTTTGGCTTGCAATAGTTTTAAATCTTTTACATTACCTCTAGCGATACGCGCAGATTCTACAAGTACATTCCTTTTTTCATTAGTTACTTCACCAGTTAAATGATTTACTACATGATACTGTTCTTTATTAGGAGCAAAAAGGTCAAAATCAAAACCTATTTTTTTAATAGCTAACATGACCATTGTGGATTCATGTATTTCTGATCCATCATAAACTCCACATCCTGATAAAATTATTGCAAATTTTTTCATAATTTTTTCTAACAAAATTAAAAAATTTAATTTATAAATATCATGTTTAATTTTAATATAAAAATTGAGAAATCTATTTAGTAGATAAATAATTAATAAGAATATTATTTATCAATTTTTTTTAAAACGTTTACTAAAATATCAAAAGTTCTTTTTACTGTTGGTATTAGCAATCTTTCATCTGGACTGTGTACACCTTTCATCTCTGGACCTATTGATACCATTTCTAACCCTGGAAATTTTTCACTAAAAAGTCCACATTCTAAACCTGCATGTATAGCCCTAATGATAGGTTTTTTATTTAAAACTTTTTCAGTTTCTTCAGCAACTAATTTAAGTAAATAACTTTCAGGATTTGGTGTCCAACCTGGGTATCCATCGTTTACTTCTACTCTAGCTTGTGCTAACTCAAAAGCTGATTTTACCATATTGCAAATATTTTCCTTAGCAAATTCTAATGAACTACGTTGACTTGTGGTAATTATATACTGTTCATTCTGTTTTTTAATACTTGCTAAATTAGTAGAGGTTTCTACGAAATCAGGTATATCTTGTGACCAAGCAAACACTCCATGAGGTAAAACATATAGCAAACGAATTAATCTAACTGCCATTTCCTTATCTAACCATTTATTAGTATTGCCTTTTTTAGTAATTGTAACTTTAACACCAGGATCACTGATCTTAAGCTCAGTTTTGAAAATATTTTGAAAATCTTCAACGATATTTTTTATTTTATTATAGTCATCTTCATTATCATAACAAAGCACTGCTATAGCTTCTCGTGGTATAGCATTATGTAAATTGCCTCCTTCGATGTTTACTAGTTGTATAGTCTCATTACTATTTAATAAATCATAAACAATTCTAGTTAATAATTTTATAGCATTGCCGCGTTTTTTTTCAATATCATCTCCAGAGTGTCCCCCTTGTAATCCTGAAACAAAAACCTCTACACTATTTTTTTCTTGTCCACTCTGATATTTTATAGGTAAATAGCCAAGAGTATTTTTACCGCCAGCACAACCAATAAAAATTTGTCCTTCATCTTCACTATCAAGATTTATAAGATATTTGCTTTTAATCATATCATTTTCTAATCCATTAGCACCAGTGAGACCTGTTTCTTCATCAACTGTAAAAAGACATTCTATGGGGCCTATCCCTTCGATATCACTATCCAAAATAGCTAATTGC
>JASEGF010000187.1 GCA_030017935.1 Bacteroidales bacterium
TATATGGAGTTGAGATTAAATCCAATATTGATTTTAAAAGATTAATCTTTTACTTGCCCTCTCATTTTTTCCCCTTACCTTTGTATTAAAAAATGCAAATCTATAAATTCGGCGGTGGTAGCTTAATTGATCCTAAATCCATTGAACAAGCTATCAAGATAGTTAATAATATTCATAATGAACCTACTCTTATAGTGATTTCTGCTTTTGCTAAAACTACTAATGCTCTAGAAAATATACTCCTACTAGCTAGAGATAATCAAGATTTTAGCAATGATTTATTAAATCTTAAAAAATTTCATGAAAATATTGCTTCTTATTTTTTTAATAATTTAGATCATCCTGTTTTTAGTGATATTAATCAATGTTTCCAACAATTAGAACATGCTTTGTATAATTATAAAAATTGGGAATATGATATTCATTATGATGCTACTATTAGCTATGGTGAAATTTTATCTACTACTATTTTACATTATATTTTTGACTCTTTTCATATTCCAAATGTCTTGTTAGATGCTCGCGACATTATTATCACTGATACACAGCATAGAGATGCTATCATTAATTGGGATTTGACAAATAAAATGATTGATGAAAAAGTTAAGCCTTTATTGCAAAATAATAATCTTTTTTTAACTCAAGGTTTCATAGGGAGATCTATTGATGGTTATGTTTCAACTCTGGGACGTGAAGGGAGCGATTTTTCAGCAGCTATTTTTGCTAATTGTTTAGATGCTAAAGCTATCACTATTTGGAAAGATGTCCCAGGAATTTTTAATGCTAATCCTAAGCTTTTCAAAAATGCAGTTCTATTGCATCATATAGATTACAAAGAAGCTTTTACTTTGGCTTATTATGGTGCTACTGTCTTGCATCCTAAAACTATTAAACCTTTACAAAGTAAAAAAATAAAATTATTTGTTAAAGATTTTTATAATCCTACTCTTGATGGCACTCTAATAGATGATATCACTTCTGATGATGAACATATCCCTTCTTTAATAATTAAAAGTGATCAAGTACTCATTTCTATCGCTCCTAAAAATTTGCTTTCCCTCAATGAAAATGATTTATCTTTAATATTTTATACTTTTGCAGATTTAAATATTAGAATAAACCTTATGCAATTAGATGCTTTTAACTTTTATGTTTGTATTAATAATGATATTGCAAAATTGCCAATTTTAATAAATAAACTCAACGAATCTTTTAATACTGACCTTACTTATAATCTATCTTTGGTTACTATTACATATTATGATAAATCAAATTTTGACGTATTAAAAAATTCTAAAATATTCATTGAACAAATTAACGATAATGTAAAACAATGTTTAGTAGACAGAATTAATCTGTAATACAACGTTTTTATTTATGATAGTATATTAAAATAATTTTGTAATTTTATAAATAATTTTTTTATTTAAAATTTATTAAATAATGAAAAAGACAATATTTTTTATTTTATTGATATCATTATCAACAATTTTATTTTCTCAGGAAAGTTCAAATAAACAAATTAAAGCATTTTTAAATTATAATAATTATTATTCATCTAATAATGGACCTTATATAGAGTTTTATCTTTCTATTTTGCCTAATAATTTAAGTTTTTCTACTGAAACAGCCTACCCATACGAACATGCTAAGGTTTCTATTTTATTACTTATAAAAGATAGTTCTAATAATATTGCAGATTTTTCTAAATTATATCTTATTATTCCTAAGGATAGTATTAATATGTTTAATGATGTCGTTTCTCATTTATTTTCATTTAATTTAAAGCCAGGCATTTACAATTTGGAGCTCACGATGAGAGATGAATTTGATACGCTTAGAAAATCTAATTTCAATACAAAATTTTATGTCCCTAGTTTTGATACTATTGCTTATTCTGGTATACAGTTGCTCGATGGATATTCTACAGCTCAAAATGATAATGATGAATTTACTAAAGGTGGTTATCAATTAAAATATAGACCAATAAATATTTTCGAAGAAAATGATTCATTATTATATTTTTATTTTGAAATTTATAATTTTAAAAATTTCGACACTAATAAACAATTCCTATTGTGCATTTATTTAGAAGATATGAATAATAGACAAATTTTAGAAAACTATTATTTTACTAAAAAAATGAATATCGATAATTTTATAGGGTTTATCGGTAATTTTAATATTTCTAAATTGCCTTCTGGCAATTATGCTTTAGTTAGTGAAGCAATAAATACGAGTGGCATTACTGTAGCTCAAGTGCAGCTACCCATATATGTAGATCATCCTTCTATTTTGCCATATCAAATAGTTGAACAAGATTATAATTATTTAGCAAAAGTAAAAAGTTTAGACTCCTTACATGAATTCATGAGAATATTAACTCCCATTAGTAGCTCTGTAGAGGTAGAATTAATAAAAAAATATATTAAATCGACAGATACAAATGAAATAAAACAATTTATATACACTTACTGGGCAAATAAAGATCCTCAAAATCCTGAAAATGCCTGGAAAAATTATTTAGAAAAGATAGAAGCTGTTAATCAAAAGTACAGTACACAGATTAGAAAAGGATATCTGACAGATCGTGGTAGAGTATATTTGAAATATGGACCACCAAATACCATTGTTCAGAATGAAAATGAGCCCAATGCTTTACCTTATGAAATATGGCATTATTACGAAATAAATGGCGAGTTTAACAAAAAATTTGTTTTTTATAACCCCTCGCTTACATATAATAATTACGAATTATTGCATAGTGATGTGAGAGGAGAATATAATAATCCTAACTGGAGGCAAAGATTGTCTAGAAAAGTTTATTCTTCTGGCAATCCAGAAGATGACAATCCAGAATTCGGCTGGGGTAGTAAAGTGAATGACTATTTCGATAATCCACGGTAATGATGCCTTTAGTTTCTGTAGTAATACTTAATTGGAATGGAATATCTCTACTTCAAAAATTTATACCTATTCTCCTTAAATATAACTCTTGTAATTATCAAATTTATGTAATCGATAACTGCTCTACTGATGAAAGCATTGATTGGTTACAAAAAAATTATCCAGATGATATAAAATTAATTACTCTGAATGAAAATTATGGCTTTGCTAAAGGATATAATGAAGGACTTAAACAAATAGTTAGTGATTATTATATTCTATTGAATTCTGATGTAGCAGTTTCCTATAATTGGTGCGAGCCTTTGATAGATTTTTTAGAAAAAAATAAGGATTATGCAGCTTTACAACCTAAAATACTTAGTTTCAACAATCCAGAATATTTCGAGTACGCTGGTGCTGCTGGTGGATATGTAGATAAATGGGGTTATCCATTTTGTAGAGGACGCATATTTAATACCATAGAAAAAGATACAGGGCAGTATGATGATATAACTGATATATTTTGGGCATCAGGTGCTTGCTTTGTGATAAGGTCTTCTATTTATAATCAAATGGGGGGCTTCGATGAACGTTTTTTTGCTCATATGGAAGAAATAGATTTATGCTGGCGTATACAACATCTTGGCTATAAATTAGCTTGTATTCCTCAAAGTAAAATTTATCATTTAGGTGGTGCCAGTTTGCAATATAATGATCCTAGAAAACTATTTTTGAATATTAGAAATAACTATTTAATGCTTTATAAAAACCTTCCTCCTTATATTTTCAGAAAAGTATATAAAGTGCGACATTTAATCGAATATCTAATGATATTATTTTATTTTATTACAGGCAAATTTTCTAATATTAAAGCTATTTCACTTGCACATAAAGATTTTGATAATTTAAAAAAATATTACGATCCTAAAATTAATGCAGAAACTATTAAATTTTTATATCCTAGATCAATACTTATCGATTATTTTTTAAGAAATAAAAAGAAATTTAGTAAACTAAAGTTTCATTATATGCAAAACTCAAAATCAAACTAAGAAATTAAAATATTGAAATAGACGTTTAGATAATAAATTCCTTTTGAGCTTTTTATATTATAAAATAATACCTATACAATAATTAGTCGACCCTTAAAAACGCAATAATCATTTGATTGTTAATAATTTATCAATAAT
>JASEGF010000188.1 GCA_030017935.1 Bacteroidales bacterium
TTTACAAACTCGCAAGCTTTAGCTTGCTCAAACAGTGTAAACCCTTCTGCCCAACGCTGCTTGCTTGTTTTATTACAAATCATTTCCCAATGCGGTATTGCTAGAGTTTAATAATTACTGTATAGGTATTCTTTTAATATAAAATGTTGATAAAAACTTTATTATCTAAATTCCTATTGCAATTAATTACAAAAAATTGTTTCATATTGATTATTTTTGCAATGGCAATATTAGATACTTTATGAAAAGTATTACTCTATTTTTTATAATTTTCATTTTTGTAAATACTGTTTATTCTCAGCAAAGAACAATAGTAGGATATAGGACTAATGAAAAAATAAATATAGATGGAATTTTAGATGAAAAATCTTGGAGCCAAGCTGAATGTAGTGGAGATTTTATAACATATAAACCATACGAAGGTAGAGATCCTTATCTACAAACACGTGTATGTTTGCTATATGATGATAGAGCTTTATATATAGGAGCTACATTATTCGATGATGAACCAGAAAAGATTTTAAAAGAATTAACGATGCGAGATGAAGATAATGGTAATACAGATATGTTTATTTTTCAACTCAATCCATTTAATGATAACCGAAATGTTTATGTTTTTAAAGTAACAGCAGCCAATGTGCAAACAGATATTTTAATATCTGATGGCAGTTATGATTATAATTGGAATGCCGTGTGGATGAGCTCTGTTAACATTAATGATAAAGGCTGGACAGTAGAAATATCTATACCATACTCTTCTATTAGATTTCCTAATCTGGCAGAACAAACATGGTCTGCTAATTTTTGGAGAATTATTAGGAGAATAAGAGAACAGAGTTGCTGGAATCCCGTCAGTCAAGAGCTTGGTGCAGATATAGAACAGATGGGACAAATAATTGGATTAAAAGATATTAATTCTCCATTAAGATTGGCTTTTTATCCTTATGTATCTACCAGTATAGATTTTTATAGTGATAATAATAAGCCTACTTATAGTCTAAATGGAGGGTTAGATATGAAATTAGGCATTACAAAAAGTCATACATTAGATTTGACACTGGTACCAGATTTTTCTCATGTGCAATCTGACAAAGAAGAGCTAAATTTAAGCCCTTTCGAAACATATTACTCCGAAAATCGCCCCTTTTTCACTGAGGGAGTAGAATTATTCGAAAAAGTAGGTTTGTTTTATTCTCGTAGAATAGGTAAAATACCATCTAAGTATTATGAAATCAGAGCATTACAAGACAGTGGATATATAATTATTGATAATCCTCGCTATTCTAAACTTATAAATGCTATAAAATTGTCTGGTAGAGATGATAAAAATCTAGCTATTGGCGTTTTCAATGCTACTACTGCAAATACTTGGGCACAAGTAAAAGATTCACTGGGAAATATTAAAAAAATATTAACAGAACCATGGGCTAATTATAATATGATAGTCATAGATAAAAGTTTTTGGAAAAACTCTTATGTGAATTTAACAAATGCTTTTGTCATAAGGCCAGACATCAATTATTATTCTAATGTTTTAGGAACATCGTTTAAACTTATGGAACCTTCAAATAGATTCGGACTATATGGGCAGGGAGCATGGAGTACAATAAAAAATTCTAATGATCATGAAGATGGTTTTATGCTATTTACTGGCTTGGGAAAACTAAATGGTAAATGGAAATATGCATATGAACTAAATCTCATAAGTGATAAATATAATCCTAATGATTTTGGCTATTTGCAACATAATAATTTAACGACTCATCATTTAGGTTTATGGTATAATAGATATCAGCCTTTTGGCAAATTTAATAGAATGTCTGTAGATGTAGATTTTTATCATTATAGATTATTCAAAACTAATAAATTAATTCAAACTAAACTCATATTATCTTCTTATTTAGAAACTCAAAAATATTTAAGTTCGTGGATATATCTAGATATTAGCTTGTCAGATGAATATGATTACTATGAAGCTAGATATCCTGGCAGAGTGTATGTGAGACCAGCTATTCATAATTTTTATTATAATATTTCTACAGATTATAGAAAAACTTTCGCATTAGACATGCAATTAGGCACATATTTAGACTTTATAAAACGTTGGGGATATTATGGATACATTAGTCCACGAGTGAGGATAAGTGATAGGATTACATTAATTTATAGCTTTGATTTTGATTTTGACCATAATGATTGTGGTTTTGTGCCAGATACCATTTATAGTGATCAGATAGTTTTCGGTCAGAGAAATGTAAATACACTTATTAATTCACTACAAGGTAAATGGGTTATAAATAATAAAATGTATATTAACCTTAGCCTAAGGCATTACTGGAGAACTGTAGATTATAATAAATTTTACTTTTTACAATTAGATGGTGGCTTGTCTCCAATAGATATTTATAATCAAGACCATGACATTAATTTTAACACTTTTAATGTAGATTTGTCATTCTCATGGAATTTCGCCCCAGGTTCATATTTAGATTTAATGTGGAAAAATCAAATTTATTCTAGTGATGTTATTCCAGATTATTTAATGTTCCCTTCGTTTGGTAAAAATTTTTCTAATCTTTTTGATAATCCACAGACTAATACTATTTCTTTTAGATTAATTTATTATTTAGATTGGCAAAAGATGAAGCGTAGAAGTTGATAATTAATTTTTTACCTAGAGATAGTAAAAACATGTAAAAGTCTAAAATATCTATCACTTTCTTCTTTATAATAAATCAACCCTTGATATTCATTTTCTGTTTCAGAGTGATTACCTTCGAAATAAGATATTTTTAGATTATTAGTTTGATTAGGTACCAAAGCATAAGCATAATTATAATAACCTTGCTTTAATAGTAGAGTGAGCTCAAATTGTCCATTTTCATAATTATATTGCATTTTGTATTTTGGAGAAATTTGATAATTTGTAAAATTACCAATTAGATAAACCGCTCCTTCAGAAATAGGTTCACTTTTAAGAGAAAAATGAACATAATAATATTCACTTTCAGTATTATAATTGCTATATAAATCATTCGAAATAAAATATCTACCATTTATATCTTGATGAGACAAATATTGCGTGTATCGTCTAGAAATATCAGGTATCAAAAAAACATGTACTGTTGCAGAGTCATGAATAACCTTATCAATATTACCGGTTTGGTACGCGATACTTCTAATGTCAAAATATCTAAATTCATTATTCCCATCAAAAGTTGTATAATTTTTAGCAGATTCATCAAAATATACTACATTATTTTTAGAATATGAAGGTTGTATATTACAGTGAGCATCTATCCATATAGCATTTTGCATCAAACAGACATATAATCTATCATAAATATTATTGAAAATAATATTAGGACTAGTAAAGTTGAATAATAATTGTTGTCGATAAAATTTTTCATTTACATCAGTTGCAAAAATCACTTGAGCATTTACAAACAAATTTTGTTCACTAACAACGAAACGTTTACTAAAAGCTTTTTTATATTTATTGGTAGTTTTATCTTTGTAATATACTGTCAAAAGATAATTGCCACTTTGTTTAAATCTAATATCATCATTAGGGAATAAATAAGAATAATGAATATAAGGTATTAGAGTATTTCTAGAAAAATTATAATCAAAAATAGGATTTTCTGCAAACCCATCAATGAAATCAGAAATAGGTTCATTGAGCAATTCCCAATTAGGACTACAAGGCTGAAAAGAGACATAAATATCATAAACTTCATCAGTAAGCATATCAAAAGATAATTGTAAATTATTGTTTTTTGATAGATCTATAACGGGAAAATTGAATTGCCATGAAGTATCCTCCAATAAAATTGTGGCGAACCTATCATCATAGACTATATCTACTGTACTATCAACCATTGGATTGTAGTAATCATTTTGAGCAAAACAAAAAATAGATGATGAGCAGATAAATAACAATAAAAATAATAATTTTTTAGGGGAAAACATAATTAATTTTTTATTCAAAATTAGTTATTATCTGGTAAATAAAACAGAAAAGTAAAAAG
>JASEGF010000189.1 GCA_030017935.1 Bacteroidales bacterium
GTTACATTTTAAATATTTTATTTAAAATGTAACATATTATTATTCTTTCCATATAAACATTTTTCGTTTATTTTATCCCATAATATTTTATTCAATAAATTATATTATCTTTACATTCAAAATATTTTTTTATGTTACATATAGCTATTGCAGGCAATATCGGAAGTGGTAAAACTACTCTAACAGAGCTCCTTTCTAAGCATTTTAAGTTAGTTGCTCTATACGAAGATGTAGATACTAATCCTTATCTCGAAAATTTCTATAATGATATGAAACGATGGTCTTTTAATTTGCAGATATATTTTCTTAATAGTAGGTTTAGTCAAGTTGTTAATATTCAAAAGCAACAATTAAATGTAATTCAAGATCGTACTATATATGAAGATGCTCATATTTTTGCTCTTAATCTTTACGAAATGGGTTTGATGGATGAGATAGATTTCAAAACTTATAGAGATTTATTCGATTTAATGACTTCTTTTTTGAGGCCTCCAGATTTATTAATTTATTTGCAAGCTGATGTATCTACATTAGTAAAGCAAATACAGATAAGGGGTAGAGAATATGAAACTTCTATACGTATAGATTATCTACAAAGTTTAAATGAAAAATATGAAAATTGGATTAATAACTATAATCTTGGTAAAAAACTAATTATAAATGTTGATAACAAAGATCTTTTACACAATCCAGAAGATTTAGGTGTGGTTATTAATTTGATAAATGCTGAACTTTTTGGGTTATTCTAAAAATTATGAGAATTGATATACTGACATTATTCCCAGAAATGTTTACAAGTCCTTTTAATGAATCTATTATTAAAAGAGCAAAAAATAAGGGCTTGGTAGAGATTTATATTCATAACATAAGAGATTTTAGTAATGATAAACATAAGCGCGTGGATGACTATCCCTATGGTGGCGAACCGGGAATGGTTATGATGATAGAACCTATTGCTAATGCCATAGAATGGCTCAGATCTCAAAGATCTTATGATGAAATAATTTTTTTGACTCCAGATGGGGAAATTTTTTCTCAATCCATGGCTAATAAAATAAGTTTGTTAGATAATATTATTTTACTTTGTGGTCATTATAAAGGAGTAGACCAGAGAGTTAGGGATATTTATGTTACTAAGGAAATTTCTATCGGTGAATATGTTTTAAGTGGTGGTGAATTACCTGCTATGGTTTTAGTTGATGCTGTTATTAGGCTAATTCCTGGGGCTATAGGAGATGCACAATCTGCGCTTACAGATTCTTTTCAGGATGGCTTACTATCTCATCCTGTATATACTCGTCCAGATAATTTCAAAGGTCATAAAATACCTGAAATACTTAAATCTGGTAATCATCAAGCCATTGAAAAATGGAATTTAGAAAAAGCCATTGAAAAAACTCAAAAAAGAAAAAATAATTTAAAAAATAAATAAAAAATAATTTATATGAGAACTTGTAATATTGATAAAAATAAATCTCATTGCAATTGTACTTATGAACCTTGCCCACGCAAAAGTATTTGTTGTGATTGTTTACGTTATCATCTAGATATGGATGAAGTGCCCGCATGTTTTTTTTCTGATGATATCGAGCAAACATATGATAGGTCAGTAGATAGATTTATCGATTATTATCAAAACAGGAAATAAATTTTAAATAAAATAAATTATAAGATTTGACTGTGAACAGTTTATATTGATTTATTCTGATAAAAACTTTAATCTATTGTCTATCACTCAGCACTCATTATTTCAAAACTTCTAAATTCCTCAAAATTAATTTAGAATTTGTGCTCATTTGTGTGCATTTGTGGATTAATAACAGCAATATTACAGTTAAATATTAACCTGAATAATTTACCCACAATAAAAGTTATAGAACCTATATTATTTTATTTCCCACAAATTTTTCACTAAATTATTAATTTCTCGCCTAGCTTGGCTTTGTTCACTTATTACTTTATAAACTATAGATATGAAGGGGAATTTATTAATAACATTCCCTAAAATATTGGCTAAAGTCAAAGTACCATAATAGCCTTCTACTGTTTGTTTCATCTCAATTTTTGAATATTCTAAAGAATATCCTTTACCTAGCAAAATGCCAAAAGATCTATTACGCGAAAATTGGCTGTAGGCAGTTACTAATAAATCTCCTAAATATATTGGCTGCAAGATGTCCACCTCCACATCACTTTTTACATATTTCAGAAAATCTTTCATCTCTTTAGCAATATTAGTAACTAAAATACTTAAAAAATTATCACCTAATCCATAGCCTATGCACATACCTGTGAGAATAGCATAGATATTTTTAACTACAGCTGCATATTCTGCTAATTCTAGATTTTCATCGTATTCTAAATGTAAAAAATATGAATCTAAAAATGGATAAATAGTTTCATACATTTCTGGATTTTTAGATACTAAACTCAGATGAGTATAATGTTCCATTACTATTTCCTCAGCATGAGATGGTCCTAAGATAGCCAAATAGTCTGTTAATGGTATACCTATGACTTGTTCAAAATATTTATGTAATGGTAGATTTTTTTCTGGTATTAAACCCTTGATAGCAACTACAATTTTTTTATTTTTAAAAAAACTTTTATCAATTTTAGATAATACACTATCTAAAAATGCAGCAGGAATCGAAATAAATAAAATATCACTTTCAGCAATACCACTTTCTAAAGTAGAGAATAAATTTATTTTATTTAAATCAAAATCTACATATGGTAAATATTTAAAATTATGATTGCGTATCTGCATAGATTCTAAAACTTCTGGATTTGTAATTATCCAATTAGTTTTATCTAAATTATCAGTTAATACTTTAGCAAGAGCTGTGGCCATGCTCCCATAACCAATTAATCCTACTTGTTTTTTCATGATGAAATATGATTACTGCTTTAATAAAAACTAAATATGATTGATTATTTTCATATTTAATTTTTATAAAGTAAAAAATAAAAAATTATATTCCTAAAACATTTATACCTTGTTGAAAAACAATATCTACAGGTATTTTAGTTTCATTTATTTTATTTAGATCTTTTTGTAAATCAGCACTTATTGTACCTTTTTCGTCAATCCATTTTTTAGCAGCATTGTAATCGCCATTAGCCTGAATTGTAATGATTTTTTCTGTCATTTTAGAGACTGCATTTTTCATTTTTTCAAAATCTATAATATATTTACCTTCATTATTTTTAGTAATTGCACTTTCATCTAATAAGAAGTTGAATTCTAGCATATTAGCTATCCCGTGAGCACTTGCAGCACCGAATCTTATAGATCTAAAGATACTGGCTACAAAAGAAGCATAATTTTCTTCTAATTTACCATCAGTTATTTCGCCCATATCTCTTAACTTTTGAACTAGAAATAGACCAGTAATATCTGCTTTAGCTTCTTCTAATGGGCTATATAGCTCTTGCAGAGCTTCTCTCACAGTGCCATTTTTATTGATAGTATTTTTAATGCCTAACCCGTGAGCTACTTCATGAAACATCACGTTTTGGAAAAATGTGTTAAAAGTTACATCTGAAACAATGCTTTTATCTAATAATAGTTCTGAAATTGGAATAACAATTAAATCAAATTTTGCTTGCATAACATTTTTAAGTTGTAGCTTACGAGTACCTTTTTTTAGTTGTACTTCTTCATCATTAGGTAAATTTATTGCTATAGTTTTACTTCCAGCATTGCAATCGCCAGCATAGTAAATAGCATCATATACATTAATATCTCCTAGAGAGCCTGGCACTTCTTTTTTATATTCTTCTTTTACAGGTAATGATTTTTGTAATGTTGGTAATAATTTTCCATATTTTTCTAATTGTTTACTCCATTCTATATCTTTTATTAACACAAAAGATTCGAATGCGGTTTTATAGCCATATAGACCATCTTCATAGCTCTCAATAGGGCCGATGATAAATTCAATTTTTGATGTTTTACTGTCTAACCAAGCCAAATCTGATGGTTGATAATCTGAA
>JASEGF010000018.1:0-16153 GCA_030017935.1 Bacteroidales bacterium
CTAGAAATAAAATGATAAATACTGATATTATTAAATTAGCCAATGAAAATAAAATACTTGTAATACAAAGTCCATATTCAGTTTTTAAAGTTTCTGGTATAATGTATAATCTCGGTGTAAAACCAATATACTAAGTAGAATATGATTTTAACATATAAAGTACAAGGCGGCGATTTTAGTAATGCAGGTAAATGTAGTAGCGAAGTGAAAAAAGTACTAAAACAATTGAATATTGACCATAAAATTATTAAAAAAGTCGTGATTGCTTTATATGAAGGAGAAGTTAATATAGTAGCTCATGCATATCATGGTGTGATAACTGTAGAAATCAATACTGAAAAAATAAAAATTACTTTGAAAGATGAAGGCCCCGGCATACCAGACATTAATAAAGCTATGGAACAAGGCTATTCTACTGCCTCACCTATAGTTCGTGAATTAGGTTTCGGCGCTGGTATGGGGTTGCCTAATATGAAAAAAAATACTGATTATATGCACATCAGTAGCGAAGTTAATAAAGGAACAGAAGTTATTTTAATAAATTATCTTTAATCTATGTCAAAAAATCAAATATTTTCTCATGCTCTAGAAATAGATAGATCTATATGCGTAGGTTGTACTCATTGCATGAGAGTCTGTCCTACTCATGCATTACGTGTGAGAAAAGGCAAAGCAGTTTTATATCCAGATAGATGTATAGATTGTGGTGAATGCTTTAGAGCTTGTCCTATAAATGCTATTAAAATTAAAGAAGATGACCTATCAGCTTTAAATAAATATAAAATTAAAGCTGCTCTAGTACCTTCAGTCATGTTAGGTCAGTTTCCTGACAATTTATCTATTAAACGAATTTACAAAGCTATTTATGAACTTGGTTTTACTCATATTTATGAAGTAGAACAATCTATTGAATTTTTAAGAAAACAAATTTTTAATTATCAAAAAAAATCTAATATTAAACCTTTAATTTCATCATTTTGCCCAGCCATTGTCAGACTTATACAGGTTCGATTTCCATCTCTTACAGAAAATATAATTAAATTACGCACTCCAAAAGATTTAACTGCAGAAATTATTATAGATGATTTCACAAGGCAAGGATTTAGTATCGATGAAATTGGTATTTTTTATATTACTCCTTGTGCAGCAAAAATAGCTGCTATCAAAAGTCCTGTGGGCGAAGAAAAAAGTGTGATTAATGGAGTCATTAACATGAATAGCTTTTTTAACATGATTATGAATAAATGTAATAGTAATCATTATACCGAAGAAGAATTAATGGAAATACAAACCACTTCATTACCTCCTATGGCTATTACTTGGAGCCTCACTCGAGGTGAAGCTCAGTATGTGAAAGGAAGGTCTTTTGCCGTTGATGGAATAGTAAATGTCTGTGATTTTTTAGAAAAAATCGAAAATGACGAAATTCAAGATGTAGATTTCTTAGAATTAAGAGCTTGTGATGAAAGCTGTGCAGGTGGTATTCTATGTACTAAAAATAGATTTCTAACTATAGAAAGCATGTATAAACGTGCTTCTACTTCTTATAATAAAAGAAAAAATATAAAATTCAATAAAAACATCGAAAAGTTACTTATTAATAAAATGAATATAACTTCTATAGAACCACGTCCAATGAATTTAGATAATGATGTAGAAAAAGCTATTAAAAAATTAGAACGTATTCGTGAAATAATGTGTTTTTTACCAAATATAGATTGTGGATTATGCGGTGCACCAAATTGCAAAAATCTAGCTGAAGATATTACTAATAACAAAGCACATATTTCAGATTGTGTTTTTATACAATACAAAAACTTAACAGATACAGAGCAGGCAAAAAATATTCTTACTAAAATATGGGGTGAAAATATATTCGAAAAAGATTGTTCAAAAAAAGGAGCCAAATATGAAGGTAGCTGATATATTAAAATGGGAAAATACTAAAATTTTATGCTGTGAAGAGAGCATAGCAAATATAATAACAGATGGTTATGTATCTGATTTATTAAGTGATGTGATAGCTCATGCTAATGAAAATATGGCATGGATTACTATACAAACTCACAAAAATATCGTAGCTATAGCTTCTCTAAAAGAATTAGCATGTATAATTATAACAAATAATAATATACCTGCTGACGACCTTATAGAAGCTGCTAAACAAGAAAATATTCCGATAATTACTACATCTATGACCTCATTCGATACAGCCGGGAAATTATATATAGCATTACATTATTAAAGATAATGAGTGATAATCTGTACGATTTTGTAGCTGATCTACACATCCATACTGTACTGAGCCCCTGTGGTAGCTTAGATATGAGTCCAATTAATATTGTAAAAGAAGCATCCAAAAAAGGACTTGATATCATAGGCATAACTGATCATAATGCATCAGCTAATTGTAAGGTTACCTATGATATTTCTAAAGATTATGGCATTACCACACTTTGCGGGCTAGAGGTTACAACAAAAGAAGAAATTCATTGTTTAGCCTTTTTTCAAGATTTTGATACTTTAGATTTTTTCCAAAAATATATAGATGATAATATTATTAAATTTAATAATGATCCTGATAAATTTGGATATCAATTAATAGTAGATAAAGACGAAAATATTATTGATCAAATAGACTGGTTGCTAATAAACGCTACAAATATAACAATTGATGATTTAGAAAAAAAAGTTCATGAACTTGATGGATTGTTTATACCTGCTCACATTGATAGATCTACATATAGCTTGATTAGTCAATTAGGTATTGTCCCTAAAGATATATCTGTAGATGCCTATGAAGTGTCTAAATATTCTACACCTCAGAGTATAATAAAATCTTTTCCTTATACAGAAAATAATCAATTTATATCAGACTCAGATGCTCACTATACCAGAGATATAGGTAGTATCTCTACTGTTTTTCACATAAAAAATCGTTCATTTGATGAAATCAAAAAAGCTTTACACAAAATCGATGGCAGAGATGTTTATATTAATTACCAAAAATGAAAGAAATAGTTGATCACATTATAGATATAGTAAATAATTCCATCAGTGCTGGAGCACACAATATAACTATTGATATACAAGAGAGTGCTACAAATGATTATTTGAAAATATCAATTATCGATGATGGCAAAGGTATAGATGAGAATACAATAAAGAAAATTACAGATCCATTTTTCACGACTAAAAAAGATAAAAAAGTGGGATTAGGTACCTCATTATTAAAATATCAGGCAGAGCTGGCAGGAGGCTCATTTCTTATTAAAAGTGAATTAAATAAAGGTACAGAAATAAAAGCTACATTTCAATTGTCTCATATAGATAGGCAGCCCATGGGAGATATAGCTGGCACGATCATTCTGCTCATCACATCTCATTCTAATATTCATTTTATTTATAAACATCAAACAGATGATGGCGTTTTCCAAATAGATACAACAGAGATAAAAGATATTTTAAATGACATTTGTAATAATATTATTATGAGAAGAAGTTTAAAAGAATATATAGAAGAAAATTTGAAAAAAATAAAAATGACTAATTAAAAAAATTATAAATTTGTAAAAAAGAAAATTTTTTTATTGACAATAATCAATTAAATATGTGATAATTTTATATATAGTTATTTTTATAACAATGTTATTTAATTAACAAATAATTATTATCTTTGCAAAAAAATAAACAAATAATTAATCGTTATGGCAAAAATTACTTCACTGGATGATCTCCGAAAGATTAAAAAGAATCTGGAGGAACAAATTAGTCTCAGGGAAAAAGCAGAAAACCCAGAGTCATTGGTACAGATCAAAGTAGGTATGGCTACAAGTGGCATTGCTGCAGGTGCAAAAGAGATTTTTACGTTTTTAGTAGATGAATTAGAAAAACGTAATATTCCAGCTATAGTAACTCAAACAGGAGATATGGGTTATAGCTATGCAGAGCCTACTGTTGAGGTAAAACTTCCAGGACAAGAACCAGTTGTTTTTGGATGGGTTACTAAAGAAAAAGCCGATGAAATAATCGAAAAGTATATCCGCAATGGAGAACTAGTAGAAGGAATAATTCCTCAAAATTATAAAACAATAGATGATAAATAAAGGAGAATAGCAATGGGAACATACAAATATCACATTCTAGTGTGTGGAGGTACAGGATGTAAATCATCTCAAAGCACACAAATAGTGCAAAACCTTAACGAAGAAATTAAAGCTAATAATCTTGAAAATTTCGTCAAAGTAGTGACTACTGGATGTTTCGGCTTTTGCGAAAGAGGTCCTATAGTAAAAGTTTTACCAGATAATTCATTTTATAATTATGTGAAACCTGAAGACGCTACAGAGATCATAAATGAGCATATCATTAAAGGTCGTAGAGTAGAAAGATTACTTTTTAGAGATCCAGTTACTAATAAGCCTGTTACAGATTCTAAACATATAAACTTTTATCAAAAGCAACTACGTATCGTATTACGCAACTGCGGTGTAATAGATCCTGAGAATATCGAAGAATATATTGCAAGAGATGGATATCTAGCATTATACAAATGTTTAAATGAATTAACCCCTACTGAAGTAATAGATATAATTAAAAGATCTGGCCTGAGAGGTCGTGGTGGTGCAGGTTTCCCCACCGGTGTGAAATGGGAAATAGCAGCAGCTAGTCCTGGCCCAGAAAAATATGTTGTTTGTAATGCAGATGAGGGAGATCCTGGAGCATTTATGGATAGAAGTGTGCTAGAAGGCGATCCACATAGTGTGTTAGAAGCTATGGCTATTTGCGGTTATGCAATAGGAGCTTCTCATGGGTTGATATACATCAGAGCAGAATATCCAATGGCAATTAAAAGACTCAAAATAGCTATCAAACAAGCAGAAGAATATGGGTTGTTAGGTAAAAATATTTTTGGTACAGATTTCTCTTTTGATATAGAACTACGCTACGGTGCTGGAGCTTTTGTATGTGGTGAAGAGACTGCTCTCATACATTCAATGGAAGGAAATAGAGGTGAACCAACAGTGAAACCACCTTATCCAGCTGTATCAGGTTATAAAGGGAAACCTACTAATGTTAATAATGTAGAAACTTTCGCTAATATTTCTCCAATAATTATAAAAGGTCCTGAATGGTTTGCTTCTATAGGTACTGAAAAAAGTAAAGGAACAAAAGTGTTTGCCCTAGCAGGAAAAATAAATAATGTAGGCTTAATAGAAGTACCTATGGGCATCACTTTGCGCGAAATTATATATGAAATAGGCGGTGGTATCAAAAATGATAAAAAATTTAAAGCTATTCAAACTGGTGGTCCATCTGGCGGTTGCCTGACAGAAAAGCATTTGGATACTCCTATAGAATACGAAACATTAGTAGCAGCAGGCTCCATGATGGGCTCGGGTGGTATGATAGTAATGGATGAAGATGATTGTATGGTTTCTGTTGCTAAATTTTATCTTGATTTCACAGTAGAGGAAAGCTGTGGCAAATGCGCTCCTTGTAGGATTGGTAATAAAAGATTAAGTGAAATTTTAGATAAAATCACTAAAGGTAATGGTACTATGGAAGATATCGAGCTACTAAAAAATCTTTGCATGGTAATAAAAGATACTGCATTGTGTGGATTAGGTCAAACATCACCCAATCCTGTTCAATCTACTTTAGAAAATTTCTGGGATGAATATGTAGAGCATATAGTAGATAAAAAATGTAGAGCAAACAAATGTAAGGATTTAATACACTATTATATTGATCCAGAAAATTGTACTGGTTGTATGGCTTGTGCACGTAAATGCCCCGTAAATGCCATTGCAGGAGAACGTAAACAAGTTCATGTGATCAATCAAGATTTATGTACCAAATGTGGTACTTGTTTAGAAACATGTAAATTTAATGCAGTTTATATAATTTAAAAAAAAGAGATACAATATGGAAACTGTTAATATAACAATAAATAATATACAATTAGAAGTACCTAAAAGTACTACAATCTTACAAGCAGCTAGGATGATAAATATAGAAATTCCTACTTTATGTCATATGAAATTAGAAGATTTCTGTATAGAAAATAAACCTGCTGGTTGCAGAATTTGTATGGTAGATGTAAAAGGGCGAAGAAACTTAGTTCCTTCATGCGTTACAGAATGTACTGAAGGCATGGTAATAGAAACAAGCAGTCCACGTATTATCAATGCACGTAGAACTGTCTTGGAATTAATTTTAAGTGATCATCCTTTTGAATGTCTCATTTGTCCTAAAAATGGTAAATGTGATTTACAATCATTAGCTCAAGAGCTTGGCGTTAGAGAAATTAGATATACTGGTGAACAATCTACTTATAGAATGGATACCTCACAAGCCATCATCAGAAATCCTGATAAATGCATAATGTGCCGTAGATGTGAATTGATGTGTAATACAGTTCAAACTTGCGGTGTATTATCTGCTGTCAATAGAGGCTTCATGTCTGTAGTAGCCCCAGCTTTTGAACAAAATCTCGATCATAGTCCATGTACTTATTGTGGACAATGTGTAGCTGTATGCCCTACTGCCGCTTTGACAGAAGTAGACCAAACTAGTAAACTGATACAAGCTTTAGCAGATCCAGATAAGGTTGTTGTAGTGCAAACTGCTCCAGCTGTCAGAGTAACTTTAGGAGAAGAATTTGGAATGAAACCAGGTACTATTGTTACTGGTAAAATGGTTACTGCTCTTAAAAGACTTGGATTTGATTATGTTTTTGATACAGATTTCGCTGCCGATTTAACAATTATGGAGGAAGGTACTGAGTTATTAAATCGTCTAACAAAATATTTGAATGGAGATAAATCTGTTAATTTACCAATTTTAACTTCTTGCTGCCCAGCATGGGTTAATTTCTTTGAGAAAAATTTCCCGGATCTAATAGATATACCTAGCACTGCGAAATCTCCACAACAAATGTTTGGCGCTATAGCAAAAAATTATTTTGCTAAACAACTTAATATACCAAGAGAAAAATTAGTTGTCGTATCAGTAATGCCTTGCGTAGCTAAAAAATATGAAGCTCAAAGAGAAGAATTCAGAGTAAATAACGATCCAGATGTTAACATTAGCATTACTACACGTGAACTAGCTACCTTGATAAAACAAACAGTTCAAGATTTCAATAGTTTACCAGAAAGTGATTTCGATAGACCTTTAGGTGAATCTACAGGTGCTGGTGCTATTTTTGGTACTACAGGTGGTGTGATAGAGGCAGCAGTGAGAACAGCTTATGAATTATACACTAAAAAACCTTTACCTAAAATTGAATTCGAAGAGTTACGCGGTATGGATTGGATAAGAAAAGCAACAGTAGATTTCGATGGTCTAAAACTAAACATTGGCATTGCTCATGGCTTAGGTAATGCACGTAAACTTTTAGAAGAGATACAAGCAGGTAAAAGTGAATTTCATGCAATTGAAATAATGGCTTGTCCTGGAGGCTGCATAGGAGGTGGCGGACAACCTCAACATCATGGCAAGAGTGAAATAATCAGAGCTAGACAAAAAGCTATTTATGAAGAAGATAGAAGGTTACCTCTCAGAAAATCTCACGAAAATCCTTATATAACCAAATTATATGAAGAATATCTCGGTCATCCTATGAGTGAACTTTCTCATGAATTACTGCATACTGAATATTTCCAAAAACAACCAGAAATTATTATAGAAAATGATTAAAAAAACCAAGGAGGTATTATGTCTCATATCAAAATAAAATTACACGAAAATCAATTGCAGTTCATTAAAGATACTTGTAAAGAATTTAATTATGAACCAGGTGAATTAATTAATATTCTTCATAAACTGCAAGATAAATTTGGTTACTTGCCAAGTGAAGTGCAAGAAGTTGTAGCAAATGAATTAAAAATACCTACAGCTAAAGTATTTGGAGTAGTTACTTTCTATTCATATTTCACTATGGTACCCAAAGGGAAATATCCTATTAACATTTGTCTAGGTACAGCTTGCTATGTGAGAGGTGCAGAAAAAATATTAGACGAATTTAAAAAACAACTAAATATAAAAGTAGGTGAAAGTACTCCAGATAGTAAATTTTCACTTAACTGCCTACGTTGTGTTGGTGCTTGTGGCCTAGCTCCAGTAGTGATGATAGGTGAAAAAACATATGGTAGAGTCGCTCCTGATGATGTTAAAAAAATACTAAGTGAATACCAAAATGATTAACTCATTAATATTATTTTTAGCAAAATCTACTAATTTCTAATTCCAATAATATTTTGTTTTTTGTAAGGGATAATTTTTTCAAATTATCCCTTTTTTAATTGTTCTATATCGTTTTATATGGCTAAAGATAAAAAATAATAATTTTATAAAATGAATTTTTTAAATATTATACTGTTAAATATTAACCACTAAGTTCTCAAAGAAGGCACAAAGAAAATGTCTGAACTGGGATTTGTGGGATGAAAAGATTTTAGGATTTTGTCTTTTTCAGGGCTAAAGCCCATACTTTTTATGGTAATAGTAGTGAGTATATAGTATATAGTAGTGAGTAGATAGGAATTAGGGGATAAATCGTGTTTTGTCATATTATCATATCCTTAAAACTCTTTGCCTGCCCCTTATCTACTATATTCTCGCTACTATATACTGTTTCTTCTTTTTCATTTTCTGAACCATGATTTTTGGGATTTAAGGATTTTGTTTTTCAGGGCTAAAGCCCATAACTCTTTTTATTATTAACCCTCGACCTAAAGGAAGAGGTTAATAATCTACTCTTTGCTATCTTACCTAAAAGTCAAATTTCAGGGCTAAAGCCCATTCATCTCTCTTTCGTACTCCCTGACCTAAAGGTCAGGGTTAATTTTTTATTTGTGCTAATTTGTGTGCATTTGTGGACTATAAATATCTAAACTCAATGTCTATTATTGCATCCACAGATTTACACAAATTAAAACTAATGATTTAACTTTTTTGAGTGCATTTGTTAATTAATTTAAAACTATTATCTTTCTAAACTAATCAAATTAAATTTATTATTTGAGATCATTTGTGTGCATTTGTGGACAATAAATAATAACCTGCAATGCCTATAATTTCATCCACAGATTTACACAAATTAACACTGAAGATTTAGTTGTATTTGTGCACATTTGTGCGCATTTGTGGATTAATAAAAACAAACGTTATAGAACCTTTTTAATTACAATAATTTAGAAATCTTTAACTACAATTCAAAGAATTTAATCACTCTGGTTTTCTTCAAATTTTTTAATAATTTTAGATACTAAAGGATGTCGCATTACATCATTTTCATCGAGAAAAATGAAGTTGATATCATCAATACTTCTAAGCATTTTACATGTTTGTAATAATCCAGATGCCTGATGTGGTGGCAAATCTATTTGAGTTACATCACCAGTGATAATAAATTTTGAATTTTCTCCCATACGAGTAAGAAACATTTTCATTTGTCCTAAAGTCGCATTCTGAGATTCATCTAAAATGACAAAAGCATTTTCTAAAGTTCTGCCACGCATGAAAGCAAGCGGTGCTATCTCTATCGTGCCATCTTCGAAATAAGAATTCAGCTTAGCTGCCGGCAGCATATCATTAAGTGCATCATATAAGGGTTGCATATAAGGATCGAGTTTTTCTTTAAGATCTCCAGGTAAAAAACCTAAATTTTCTCCAGCTTCTACAGCAGGTCGTGTAAGAATAATTTTTTTAATTTTTTTATCTTTTAAAAATTTAACAGCTAGAGCTATAGCAGTGTATGTCTTGCCAGTGCCAGCCGGACCTATACAAAACATCATATCATATTTATATATGGCACCATACATGCGCTTCTGATTTGGTGTGCGTGCTTTTATCGGAATACCATTGCGTCCATATAATATTAAATCATTATCACCATTCAAATTATTAGAGCTCTGCTCATCTTGGTCATAAAGCATCAAATTTACAATTTCATTATTATCTATCTTCCCTTGTTTATCAAACAAATCTAACAATAATTGAAACCTTTGATAAAAAATTTCTATCTCCTCATCCTCTCCGATGACTTTAACCATATCTCCACGAACGATAATTTTTAACTTAGGGAATAGCTTTCTTATCAATTCAATATTAGAATCTTTGATACCATAGAAGCCACTATGATCAATCAGATGCAAATCAAAAGTTTTTTCACTCATTCAAATAAAAATTTTTATTTTTACACATTAATAATGCAAAATTACAAATAAAATTATTTAATAACAATGTCGTATAATCTAACTACAATCACTGATTGGGGAATTAATAACCAGTATTTTAGTATTTTTTATGGTGAGTTATTAAAGAATGATATAGATGCCACAGTCGTGGTAACATCTAATGATATACATCCTAATGATTTTGCTACTGCACATTATTTATTTAGCTCTACCTGGCAACATTTCCCTGATAATACGATACATTTGATTTCTATAAATTCTAATATTCCAACAGAAAATGGATTCCTTTATATTCGAGGTTTTAATCATCATTTTATTTGTCCAAATAATGGTGTTCTTTATCCTTTTATTAATAATAATTTTTTGGATTTATCAATTTATAAAATCAAAAATGAAACAATCAATTATAGTTCTTTTTATGAATTAGAATATTATATCTTTGCGATTACTAATATATGTAATAGAATAGAAATAAATAGCTGGACTACTCCAATAACTGATGAAAAATTGATTATACCATATTTTTTTCCTAAACCTCAATTTAATAATAATGTAGCAACCGGAGAAGTAATACACATAGATAATTTCGGAAATATTATCACAAATATAAATTTTGATTTTTTCAGAACTAATCTAATGAATTATAAATGGCAAATTTCTCTAAGGCATTATAAAATTTATAATCTGTATAATGGTTATATAGATGCTAATGATCAAAATATATTTGCATTTTTTAATAGTCAAAATTTACTCGAGCTTGGTATAAAAGGATACAATGCTAGTGAGCTATTAGGAGTCAAAAAAGGAGATAAAATTTATATTAAGATAATCACTTAGTTTTTTTGATATTCTCTAATAATTCATTATAATATTTTTTGAGAAATCTTTTAGAAGGAAAGGAGAAAGAAATCGTATTATTTTTTAAATCTATTTTGGCATTAAATAAAGATAATAAATCTATACCTAAGACAGCATCAAATGATTTGAAATTTTCTAATGAACTTTGATTTTTTATGAAAGAAAAATTAGTAGCTACTACTAAAATATTATTTAATAATTTATCACCAATCAAGAAATTTTTGATAGGAACGATAGCAACTTCATTAATAGTATCACTGAAAGTGATGATAGGATTTTGATTCAAGTTAATACATTGACTGAAACTTTCTAATTGTTTAGCGAGCTCTATAGAAATGACAGTATTAGTAGCTCCAGTATCTATCAAAAAATCCACAGCATGATCATCTATGGTTAAATTAACAAAATAATGAGCTCCGCTCATATCATATGAATGTTTATAAATAGGAAGAGTAATCATAAAAATGTATTAAAAAAATTAAAATCTCATGCTAAGACTAATGCTAGGCATTACAGGTAATTGATAAACTGTTTCGCCCGTTACTCTATCAATGTAGAATATATTTTTTCTATTATATACATTGGAAATACTAGCGATAGCATCTAAAGTTACAGTTTCAGAGATATTAAATTTGTGAGTGTAGCTGATGTCTAACCTATGATAAGTAGGTAATCTGCCATTATTAATATCGCCATATAAAATACCTAACAAATCATTAGTACTTAAAATATCATTATTTAAATTAGTAAAAGTAGCTTGAGGATAATAGCCTGCAGTTTGAGTAAAAGCAAATCCAGAACCGAAGTTCCACCTTAGAGATACTTCATTATTATTTAATTTGCCCCATTTATAAGTTGACAAGAAATTAAGATTATGACGTCTATCATAATGTGGTGGATAAACTGTATAACCATCATCTCTGTGTATGAAACCAAATGAGTATGCTATCCAAATATAAATAGATTTTTTTTCATATTTCACAGACACATCTACACCCTCAGCATCACCAGACTCTATAATAAAATCTTTTTTTAGCTCGTCAGGTTTATCAGAATATTGTTCGATATCATCGTAGATTTTATTTCTATTGAGGTTTTGTAAAATAGAAAAGTTTTTAAAATATGGTTCTATATTAATAGCAAAATAATTATTAGGATTAATTTCAAAACCTAAAATAATATGTTGAGCTTTTTGAAGACGAGAATTGACTGGTTTATCTTTATAAGTATCTGGCAGATTATCACTACCTGATAAAAAGCCATAGAATAAGTTCACCACATCTCTTTCATCTGAAGCACTTATAAGATTTTGAGAATAAAGACCTGCAGCCAATTTAATTCTAAATTTGTCTGATAAATTATATTTAATAGCTAATCTGGGCTCTGGTGAAACTTCTGATAAGCTACCATAATATTGAAAACGAAAACCAGGTTCTATAATAAATTTTTTAGCAAAAATTTTCCCTTTAACAAAGACACCTATTTCGGTAGTATTTTCTACCTGACTTATCAAACGCAAAGCTTCGGTATAGTATTGAAAATTTGTTTTGTAACCATATAACTCAATACCATAGTTGATTTGAGAATTTTTTTGAAAATAATTAGTTATATTGAGACCAAGATTAAATCCATTAATATCAGATTCTTTAGGTAAATTAGTAGGATCAGTGAGAGTGATACCATAGTCTGAGTATGAAAATCTAAAATTCAAAAGAGAAAGATTTCCCTCAGGAAGAATAAAAAAATTAGAACCTATACCATTAGATTTCCATTTAAAATCAGCTATATTACTATATTTTACATGATCATTATAATTAAATCCATTCACAAATATTTTAGAACCATTAGGCATAGAATAGGTTATTTTACCATAAAAATCTTGGTAATCAAAAGGTAAGCCATCCTCTTCAATATATTTATAAAATACTTTAGAAGATTGTGGTAGATAAGAATTTTTAGCAGACAATACAAAGGTGAGAGTACCTTTATTAGGGTCATTATTCAAATTACGAATAATAGGACCTTCTAATAAAACATTAGCACCAAAAGTGGATAAGCCAACCATACCGGAAAATTTTCTAGCATTACCATCTCTAAGATTAATATCCATAATAGATGAAATCCTATCACCATATTCAGCATTGAAGCCACCTGTATAAATATCAGCATTACGTATCAGCTCTGTCTCTATCACAGAGAATAAACCTATCGAGTGAAAAGGATTATAAATAGTGATGCCATCTAGTATCATTTTATTTTGTACAGGGCTACCACCACGTATATACAGCTGCCCACCCTGATCACCAGTAAAAATAACTCCTGGTAAAACTTGAATGTATTGAGCAATATCTGGCATACCAATAGATGGTAAACTTGTAACTTGCTTGGCGGTTAATTTAATTACTGAAGTTTTAGTTTCCAGAGTATCTTCACTATGCATAGCTGTTACTTCAACTTTTTGCAAATTTATTGATCGCTCATTTAAATAGTATTTTCTTGAAATAATATCTCCTGCTTTTAGATTAAGCTCTTCTTGCAGAGTATCATAACCAATAGTTGTAATTTTCAATGTATAAGTACCAGGTTTAATGCCGGTAATAACAAAATATCCATTAATATCTGTGCTAGAACCATAGCTAGTGCCTGCTAAATAAACATTAGTAAATAATATAGGCTCACCTGTTGCTTTATCATAAACAAATCCTCTAATTGTGGCTGATTGACTATAAATATTTATAGATAAAAACACAAATGTCAATAAAATCATACTTATTTTTCTCATAGAATATCAAGAAATTAACAAATTTTGCACAAAGATAAAAGAATTTTTAGAATTTAAAGCGAAATTTTTTAAACTATGTTAAACTATTTTGACTACCTTTTAACAATTGCTATTGCTTGTTTTATCTCAAAGTGGTTTGCCTATTCTATTTTGCTAGATAATGGATTACGTAAATTCTCATATTCATACAATTCTGCTCTAACATTTCCTAATCGTATTTTGGCTGTTACATAGATAGGAATCTGATTAAGATCTGTAGTGAAATATGCTTTAATAGCATAAGGATCTTTAAATACATTACCTACTTGCACTTCTGGCATAACATAATAACAATCAAAGGTTCCTTTATCTATTTTTATTTTTTCTTTACCACCAAAAGCCACCCTCGATGTGTAAATTTCATCTTCAAAAACATATTTTACTTCAAAAATATTACCTGGTTTCATTTTAGAAAAATCGATATTCCTTCCCCAATAAATCGCTGAAATCATATCTTGCATATAAGGATCTATTGTAAAAACCGAATTTGTATTTTTTATTTTATTAATAAATTGAGCTTGATTATTAAATTGATTTATGTTTATCTGTTGGTCAGCTCTAAATTTACCTTCTTTTGCATTTCTCAAAGACATCCACGGTACTAAGGCCATGGTATCAATATAAGAATCAAATCTATCATCCACATATATTGCCCAATCCCATTTTTTAAATGTTTTGCCGCTAATAATAACATGGTAGCAAGGTCTATTATTTATATATTCTACATTAGGTGAAACCATCAATGTAGCATATGCAGCAAATATTTTCCCAGTAATAAATGAATCAAAATAAACTACATATGTTAATTTTTCTCCTTGCTTAAAAGCTTTATTATTTGTTTGTTTTAATTCTTGTGAATGAATATTTAAAACAGATAATATCAACGATATAAATAAAATCACCTTTTTCATAATTCTTTTTTTTGAAATTTTAAAACAAACTTTATGCCAGTAAAAAATATTTATGATTTTTTTGTATTTTTGTATTAATAAAACTACAATCTTATGAAAGAAGAAATAACTCACGAAGGGGTTATAACACAAATAAAAAAAGATACTATAGAGGTAACGGTACGTGCTACAGGTGCTTGTGGATCTTGTGATCTGAAAAATACTTGTATTTCTACCGAAAGTGCCGAAAAAAAGATAATTGTCTCTCGTGAAGGGCATGAAGATTATAAAATTGGCGATAATGTCATTATTAGCTCTACAACTAATCAAGGCTATATGGCTGTTATTTTAATTTATGTTTTACCAGTAATATTAATGGTGGCACTGTATTTCATAAGTTTCTCACACTTTAAAAATGAATTAATATCAGCTAGTATTTCTGTGGGTTCTATTGTTATTTATTATATTTTAATTCATTTTATAAATCCATGGATAAAAAATAAGATTTCTTTTAAGCTAAAGCATAATGATGTTTATTAAATTTTTGAGAAGATAGTTTTGCTTTTAAATTAGTGATAGGTGATGGGGAGACTGGGAGATTGGGAGACGAGGTGACGGGGAGACGAGGAGACTGGGAGAATAGGTGATAGGTGATGAGTGATAGGTGATGGGTTGATTAGTTTAAAGGTTTAAGCAAAATGTTTATTGTTTTGAATTTGTTTAATTTGTAATCATTTTCTAATCTTGTTTTATGAAGTGGCATGATGACTCAAAAATAGATTAGACAAAAATCACTAGATGTGGTAATAACGCATGAATTATATCTAAAAAATTATTCAAATTCATTATAATACAAGCCTTGTAAATTTGAAGTCTCAAATAAGTTAAAACTAAGGATATCAATAGTACATGGGACCCAAATATCATAAATCAAATAAGAATAATGTATAAAATATGGGTGTCTTGCTATAAAAATAACTTTATTGTTAGAGTCAATGTATTGGCAACAATCATTACTGAAAAAAGAATATATTTTCATTTTATATTTATTCCCTATTTGTATTTTTTTATTTTTATCAATAAATTTTTTATCTAATGGTTCAATGGATATTACTCTTATATAGTCAAGACATGTATCATTAAATATTTCTATACATTCCAAATCTATATAATAAATTTTTCTTTTTACAAGTTTGTTGCCTATTTTTTGATAATTATTTTTTTTCTCTATTATATCTTTAATTTTAAATATACCTACCAAACTATCTGGTATAGTTATATTATATGAGATTTTATCTTTTTCAATTTTATTGACACCCATAATCGATTTTTTGCTCCTTTCTACCAAAGCGAGCTTTGCTCTATTTTATTGATTGGCT
>JASEGF010000018.1:16163-16772 GCA_030017935.1 Bacteroidales bacterium
ATTGTAATAATTGTTTTCTTTGATTTTTAACTACATGCTGACCATTAAAGTAATAATATCGAATACCATATTTACATTTATCATTTTGTTGATATAAATTTTTAGGAAATATACCTAATAACATTATTATCAAAAATATATATTTGTTTAATATTTTTTTCATTTATACCAATTATCTGTTCTTTTGATCTTTTTCCATGTATATTCTTTACTTCTCTTTAACCTCTCATTTTCATTAGCAAATCTGACAAATGCCATAGTTTCAAAATCTTTTATATAAACAAAAACGTTACCAGCTGTATCTACATGCAAACGTGGTATTTTGTAATTCATAAATGTTTGTGCCAAATGTTTAAGTCTTATCGTATCTAATTCTACTTCTTTATCTGCGCATATCCAATGCATATATGGAATGTTGTAATCTTGTGTATCCATTTTTAAAGTATAATAACCAAATTTTAAAGAATCATTTTTTAAAAAGTCTATTCTACCTGTAATTAATATTTTTCCACTATCATCATAACTTCTAATCTCCATATTTACACCTTTAAATTGTGAAAAATCCTCGTATTCATATTTATCCAAAAATTCCTTTTCTCTTTTATTAAG
>JASEGF010000190.1 GCA_030017935.1 Bacteroidales bacterium
TCTGATAGTATTTTTCATTATTTCGCCAATAGATTTGCCATATGATTCATAAGCTAAATGATTAATAAATTTATTGCTAAAAAGGTGTAAATATGAAGAGTAAGAAGCAGTGTTAGTGCCTAAAAATCCAATCATTCCTTTATTAGGAATTAAAACAAATTGTTCACTAGTAGAAGCAGCTAATTGAAATAAATCACCTACAAAGCATGAATTGGCTAAAATAAAAGGATAGCGTTTATAGTTATTATATGCATTAGGATCATCTATGCTGATATCAAAACCTTGACCAGCAGCGTGGCCAAAAAATGTCATCATTATTACTCCATGATCTACTAGAAACCTGATGCTATCGCTTAAACTTTGAATTATTGGGTCGCTAGTATTTTTAGTAAAGGTCCATACATTGCCGCCGAAATAAGGATTCTCAATCATTGTTTTATATTGGTTCAAATAAGATAAAAATTGGTTCATTTGGTTTATATCTGAACCACCAGCAAAATGCAAGATTTTTTTTCTCCATTGTTGATCCATTGGTAGATTAGCATTATATGGCAGCTTCATTTCATTTTCGAAATCAATAACTTTTTGCAGATATGCATCTACATCATTAGAAGTACGAGCAGCCAAGCGACCAATAGGTATAGCAGGTTGATATAATGTATCAATTATACCTGATAGAAATAATTGATCTGAAGGTGGATTGCCCATAGATGGCACTAATGTTTGTGCATAAATAGTTGGATTATTACGGTAGCTAGTCCCCTCACCAGCCTTGCATGGTTTACCAATCAAAAATACTCCTTTTATTTCTACATCTGTGTTAGCTATGGTATATCTGAGAAAATTACGAATACCTAATGGGTGCTTTCCTATACCATATGCGAATTGATCATACAATTCATCTACATTTACGACAATTGGGAAATAGCCAGTTATCGATCTATAATTAGCATAATTATTTGCACTATTAATTAAACTGGGATGAGTGATAATAATATAATCGACACTATTGAGCCCTAGTGATTGAAAGTTTGTAAATTTACCCGTGCCATTAACAGGAATTAGTTGAGAAATAGTATTTATTTTGCTCTCTGTAGAACTAAATAATTCAGCATCATTACCATTCATCGCAATGCATATATCTACGTTATTATTATTTTTTGTAGAAAAAATTCTTTTATTATTGATAATATCATATGTGATGAGAGTATCATTATTATTACCAGCTACATTAGTGAAATGTATGTATCTCACTGATTGCCCATTATCTTTTAGTTTATATTTTAAAATATAAGAATTATTAAAATTAGGCAATCTAGGATATGAAATATCTATATATGATAGAGCTATTCTATCTACAGGAGCACCGAGATCACTAGGAAGTGTGAAATTAATATTCAAATTATTAGATAGAGAAGTAGAAGAGAAATTATTTTCGATAAGAATATTTTTGTAGCCAGTAAATATGGTATCAATAGTAGTAGAAAGAAAATTAACTTTTAAATGATGTGGATAACCAAGGTAATTAGATTGACCTGTAATCATTATTTTAATACTTGATTGTGGTCCTGAATTATATGTGAGTATAGTTTGAATTTGCTTAGAATAATTCTGAGGTACACCTGGTTGAGAACTATTAATACTCATGGTAGCATCGAACCACCCTTCTGCTTGAGTATAATCGAAGTCTGATAATCCAGCATTATCTATGGCACCTGGGTAATAATAGCTAGTATAATCGATTCTATTATTATAAAAAATATATGATTCAGCTTGATATGAAGTATAATTAGTGTTTTTATAAGTAGAAAGACGTTTATTATTAAGTGTTGTATTCCATGTGAGAAAATATGTAGCAGTGTCATTAATCAAACTGTAATTGTCATTTGCTTGATTATTTGGATTTTTATATAAATATTTATCTATTTTACCATCATTACCTTTAGCATAAAATTCTATAAAGTCATTGCTATCAAATGATCCATCATTTTCGCCATGAATGTAAATGTATTGTTCCTCTCCATTATGAAAAATTTGTATTAACCTGGGATCAATAGTATTAATAGGTATACCAGCAGAAATAAGAGTATTATAATTAATCCTATATATGCCTTCATTAGTAATTTTTATTTTATAGTAATATCTCTGATAGTTAATCCATTCATTTCCAAAATGTTGAGCTAATATATTTGTAAAGCTATTGATAAGTAATAAGAATATAAAAAGCTTGAAAAATTTCATAATGAAGCCTGACTGTGTTTTTTAATATGATAAATTAAAGAAATGACGTTAGAATATAATGCAATGCTATTATCACCAATATCTGTATAAGCGTAATCTAGTTGTAATATATTTTTAATAGCAATCCCGATACCAATATTAGGTTGCATAGTCCATTTTTTGCCATTAGGAAAAGTTTCTTGTTGAAAATTTCCAATTCCTGCTCTGAGAAATATCATTTGCTTAAAAGCAATTTCTAATCCTAGTGAAGGCTCTATACTAAATATTTTATTATTTATTAGCGTATTTCTCTGTCCATCAAAAGTAAAAATTAAAGATAGCTCAGGTTGCAAAGAAAAATTATTTAATAATGGTTGTACATAACAAATGCCAGTGGCCAGTCTAGGAACACCTATTTCTAAGCTATTGCTTGGAATTTCATTGCCCGTGAGTGTAAATACTTCTTTCATAGCATCATTGAGCGAAAAAGACCAAAAAGTAGGTGTAGATGTGATATCTCTAGCTACTATGCCTGCTCTCCATCTATCACTCATAAAAGAAGCTCCGATGTCTAGACCAAAGCCCCATGCTCCAGCGAAATCACCTATAACCCTTCTAATGATTTTCACCGTACCACCGATTTGTATTTTATGATTAATTTTTTTGCCAATACTAAATAAAAAAGCATTATCTGCTGCTGTGAAAGAAGTTATTTTATCATAATGTACTTGACCATTATTGTCAATTAATTGAGTCGTATTGGGGATATCATCTACTGCAAAACGTAAATAAGAAAAAGCAAAAGCTATACTATCTTTTTTGTGAAAACTGATAGCAAAAGAATTATAATTTGCAATACCAGCAAAATATTCTGCATGCATTAGACTAAATTGTGGATAATTCGGAGTAAATACGAGAAGTGCAGGATTCCAATAACCAGCATTAGCATTATAAGTACTTGAGAGGACAGCATTACTCATAGCCATTGATCTAGCATCTACTCCTAGATATAGGAATTCATTTGTATAACTTCTCACTTGAGAGTATAAAATAATTGAATTTAAAAGTAAAATGCAGAATATTAATTTTTGCATTTTATGAAATTTATTTGTAAAATTATAAAATATTTAGCAGTTTTTTATTAAAAAATGTAATTTAATTTTAACATATTAATTGAATTTGAATACTGATAATTTAAAATGATGTTTAAAAAATAGTTTTTAAAAAGATGTTTAAATGAATTCACTAATCTGTGATTATAAATGGAATAAATAATAAAAGGTGGGGATGGGTTAAGGAGGTTGAGAATAAACATTTATGTTAGCTTTTCCCTATGCTTTGATTTCAATCTTATATACACATACCATGCCTCCCAGTCTGACGCTGCTAAATTCAGCATCCTACCTATATCATTTATTAATCTATTCAATAAATATTTATGCTTTATCACGTACCACATTATGTAGCTCTGCAAATACTTCGTAGCCACTCCTCTAAATGTACCATTTATCCATCTAGCAAAATCATTTTCTTTATCCTTTACTATCGATAAACCATGCTGCCCATACTTCTTTGTCCTCCTAGTAATTATTGTTTTCTCTTTTATGCTTTGTGTCTTCAGATTCTTAAATTCTTCATTATCTGGCGAGCAAATCACAGCATTTTTTGATATCCTGGCTAATAATATTTTATCTATTTGATCTCGTTTTACATTATCTAAACCAGTTAATTTACATAGCATATTACC
>JASEGF010000191.1 GCA_030017935.1 Bacteroidales bacterium
GACTCAGAGCTAGTCGCCATCATAGTAGGAGCAGGTGATTCAGAGTATCCACCTTTATCTTCATCACTGACTAACAATACTTCTGTAGTTTGGAGTTTATTTCCTCTTTCTAAATAATTTCTTGGAGTATAAAATCTGAGATACCATGGATACAATTGAGGTTTTTGTTGAGAAATGTTAGGATTAGAACTGCTAAGAATAATTTTAGTATTTTGCCAATTTTCACCAGAAAGTTGAGTTATTTCTCCTTTTAATAATAAAGTTAGTGGTTTATTTAGATCTGTAAATCTGATGTCATAACTTGGTATCCATAAGGCATAATTATTAGTAAAATAAGTTACATATAGTTTACCTGTAGTAGCTTTGTCTGCATAAATATTTATAAATATTTCTCCTACAGGACGTTTGGCAATATTTTCATATTCAGATAACTGATTTTGAATTTTATTAATGATCAGCTGTAAATCTCTATTTTGATAACTTAATTCTAAAGATTTTGTTTTAATTTCTAATAATCTATTATGAAAAAAATCGGCAGCTTTAATAAGCTCAGCTATATTAGTGCCATTTTGAGTGCCACCGATAGTTTTATTAGCTTTTATCATTGCTTCTTCATCTGCATATACTTGTAGATATGCGTTATTCTGATCAACTTTGTTTTGTAAAAGTTTTAGAGAATCTTTAAGAACTTGATATTTAGGATCATTTTCATAATTTGATAGATAATTTATTGAGGTGTTTACTGTTTGAATAATAAAATCTCCCTGTCCTTTCACAGTGACAGTTTTAGGATCTAAATCATTAGGTAGATTAGTGAGGATTATTTTATTATCACCTTTGGATAAAGTTAAATTACCAATTCTTGTGATCTGTGCGCCATTCAGAAATACTTTAGCCTCATCAATAGTAGTATTTATTTTAGTAATATTTTGACTAAAAGCCATTATAGGAATGACAAATAATATTAAAACAATTTTTCTCATATTTATGTGTATTTTTGGTAAAATTACTTATAAAATATTAAATCAATAATATTTTTAAACTCATTAAAAAAAATTATTATAAAATATAAAACAAATTTTTAAATGAAAATATAGATTTTAAACACGTTTATTTATGAAGTCTGCAAGATATTATTGATATACTTTAATAATTCTTCAATGCCAATTTTTTTGGTTGAGGATGTCATAAATATCGGTGGTAATATTTCCCAAGATTTTGATAATTCATCAATAAAAGCATTTTTATTTTTCTCTATGATCAATTTTCTTTCTTTATCAATTTTAGTCATCACAATGGCTAAAGGTATTTGCTTTTGACCACAATTATTGATGAAATCCAAATCGATTTTTTGTGGAGGTATAGTCGAGTCTATTAATATAAAAGCTATGTATAATTGCTTTCTATTAATGAGATATTCATTTATAATTTTTATTAATTGTTTTCGAGTATTTTGTGATGTCTTAGCATATCCATATCCAGGCAAATCTACGAGGTACCATTTTTCATTGATAAGATAGAAATTCAAAGTTTGTGTTTTTCCAGGCGTGGACGAGGTATGAGCTATTTTTTGATCTACTAAAGCATTAATTAATGAAGATTTACCCACATTAGATCTACCAATAAATGCAAATTCTGGGAAATTTGTATTAGGACAATCTTTTAATGAGACACAACTTTTAATATATTTAACTGTTTTTATATTCATTTTTTTCTTTTAAATATGAATCTACATGCCGTTTAATTTTACTTGGATAAACATCATCTATAGTAACTAAAATCCCTATTTCCTCAACGGGACCAAATTGTGGATTAAGAGAAATACCAAAAGTTTTCATTGTTTTAGATAGACTCATATAAGCATTCACTAATGGAGGAATAATTTCTCCTCTAGATTTCACAAAATTTAATAATTTTTTATAATTTTCTTCATAAGAATCTGATGAAAATAATTTTTCAAAAATAGAAATATCATTAGAATAAGGACGAGGCATTTTAGGTGATATCAATTTGTCATTATCAGGAAAATGCTTATGCATGAAAAATACAATAGCATCCCTAGCTAATTGATCAAATTTAAGATATAATGTTACTTTACCAAAGAAAAATTTAATATCTGGATAGTCTATAGTTAATGCTCCCAATCCATCCCATAGATTATCTAAAGAAAAAATTCCTTTCCTTTGATCTTTTTGTGGTTGATATTTGGGCTGTACAAAACTCCTACCTAACTCTATAGTTTTAGTAGCATATTTTTTAATAAATAAATCAGAAAAATTGAACATATGCGAACTAGCTAAGTGTAACTCTCCGTTATAGAAATTCAAAACATCTTTTAAAAATATAAATCTATATCCACCAATTATTTCTTCATTTTTAGGATCCCACACTATCAATTGCTTATATTTGAGATCACCAATATCAAACTCATCGATATCTACTTCTTTGCCTGTACCAGCACCTGCATCTCTGAAAGCTATTTCCCTTAATCTACCAACTTCTAACATCAGATTAGGACATTGATCAGCAGTGAATATATATATTTCATTTTTATTATAATTTGTTTTCCTAATATATCTATCTATTGTTAGTTCTTTTTTTAATAATTCTCTATCAACAGGTTGTATTATATCTTCCATATTATTTTCTATGATATTTATAAACTAAATATTTATTATTTTTTCAAAATTATAAATCTTAATTAAAATTATAAATAATCTAAATACTTTTAAACGTAAAAATTAATTAATAAGTTTTCATTTAATGCCATTACATCATTAGTTTTTATTAATTATTCACAAAAATAAAAAATATTTTTTAAAAATGAAAAACTTAAAATGAATTAAATATCAATATTTTCACTAAGCTTATATACGATATCTTTCACATATTGTGCCCATTCTTTATCAGTTTTAGATTTATCAAAAAAATTATACGAAATAGGTTCTCCACAAATAATTTTTATATTTTTATCTTTTTGCTTAAACATTTCATTAGATAGGAAAAACATTTCTATATTAGACTTAATTGCTAATTTTTTCCTAAGATTAGCCAGATTATAAAAAAAATTAGAATTCTTCCCAGAAATATAAACAGGAATAATGTCGCGATGATATTGTCTGGCTTTTTGAATAAAAGATTTTTTCCATTCTAAATCCATGATTTTACCATTAATTTTTCTACTTGCCAAGCCAGCTGGGAAATAAATGATGGCTGCATCACTATTATAGGCTTCTTCCATCTCGATTGCAGCCTCACTGCTTTGTTTACCATGTTTATTAACAGGTAAAAAAATTGGTTTCAGATTAGGAATGTATAATAATAAATCATTCACTGGCACTTTGATATTAGGATTTATTTTACTAACTACATACATGATAGCCAGACCATCTAACCCACCCATAGGATGATTGGAAGCTACTATGAATCTTTCAGACTTTTTCAAATTTTCTAATCCTTGATATTGAATTTTTACTCCAAAAAGGTCAAATAAAGTATTTTCGACAAATTGCACGCCAAAAATATCTTTATTGTTAGCAATATGTGCATTAATTTCATCTTCGTGTACAATATTTTTTATATAATTAATAACAAAATTTGGCAAAATTTTTAATAAATTTGGATTTTTATCACCAATTACTTTTCTAATATCAATAAGTTTTTCATTATTTTCCATATTTAAAAATTTTAATATAGTAGTAAACTGAAGAGCAAATTTAAAAAAAATATTGAATAGTGTGAAAATAAATATTGAGAACGGATAAAGTGTTATTGAAAAAAGGGGAAAGGTAAGATATAAACATTTATGTTAAACTTTTCATGTTAAATATTTTTAATAATTTTGTAAAAATAAAAGTTATGGAATATACTATTGAAAACATAGAAAAAATGCTGGCTCTAACAAAAGAAGGCAAACGTGAATTCCTAGATAATCTCTATGAATTCCTCAATAGTAATAGATTGACAG
>JASEGF010000192.1 GCA_030017935.1 Bacteroidales bacterium
GGGAGCGGTATTTTAGATTGATAAAATTAAAATATTAAAATATCATGTAAAGTTAAACAAAATTTTTGTTTATATTCCTATCCCCCTCCCCCTTATTCTCAAATCACTAGAACTTATTTCACTTAATAGTTATAGCTCCCCAATTTATTCACCCTTCCCATCGCTTCCATCTTCTAACTGTTTTATAATCTTGCTTACTTCTTCTTCGGTATTTCTTAATTTATCTCTGCAATATTTAATCAATTCTGCTGCTCTTTGCACTTTAGGTAATAGCAAATCAATCGTAATATCACCTTGTTCTATCTCTGATACTATCTTTTGTAGCTCATTAAAAGCTTGTTCGTAGCTCGTGGGTAAATTTAATTCTTCGTTATTCATAATTTCTATTTTTTTCAACTTTTTTAATTTCTGCTTGGAAGTATTTTTTATAACCCTCTATAATTACTTCATCACTAACATTTACATTATTTTCTGTTATAATTTTATTATCTTTTTTCATAATTAAATAACCCATTTTCTGTATATGCTTTGGATCAGACAATTCTATAATTTTTTGTGTTTCTTTAATGTTTGTCTTAGATTCATTCATAAATTGTTTTATATTAAAGATAATAAAATTTTTTATTTCTTCGATTTGTGCTTGTTCATTTTTAATTATAAATGGAGTTTTATGTTTTATTATTAATGTATTATTATCAAGTTTCGCATTTATAGAATTAATATAGATTTTTGAATTATTAGAAATATTAAAATAACTTTTTTGTAGAGTGTTGTAGGATTGATCCAATTTAGATTTTAATATATTTTGCAAATTATGTACAATTTTGACTAAATTAAATGAAGATTTATTAATATTTGAATTGATAATATTAGAAAATGAGTTTATAGTTTTATCTAAATTTGATTGGTATGAATAAAGTTGAGCAGATGTATTGCGCAAAATTGAAAATTGTAGATTTTTAATTCTATTTTCATAATTTTTTTGTTGTTGTCTGATAATATTTGTTAATTTATCTGCAATATTTAATAAATTATTTTCAAATTCTGCAGTTTTATCTATAATATAATATCCTAGATCTGTAGGGGTGATAGCCGAATAATGTGCCACCATGTCACTAACTGTTTGATTAGTAGAATGGCCTATTCCTGTTAATACTGGTAATGGAAAAGTAGCAATAGCTTTTGCTAAAGAATAATCATTATATGCTGTCAAGCCTATCTCTCCTCCTCCACCTCTTACTATCACTACTACATCATAAAAATCTTTTTTAATACTGATAATTCTTAGTTGTTCTAGAATGCTTTCAATAGCTTTCTCACCTTGTAAAATTGCAGGAAAAAGATTGTATTTATATTTATAGGAATAATCATTATTTTCTATAACACCAATGAAATCATTAAAACCTTTACTTGTTTCAATGGAAATAATTGCTATTCTTTGTGGTACAAGCGGAAAAGGGATTTTTTTGTTTGCATCATAGATACCTTCTTCTTTTAATTTTTTTATAGTAAGTATTCTTTCTTGTTCTAGAATACCTTGAGAGTATGTGGTGTCTATGTCTAATATTCTAAGGCTAAGACCATATACAGGATGATAAGTAACTAAGCATTTAGCTAATACTCTAATGCCATCTTTCATTTCTGTGCCCAGGACTTGCATAAATTTTCTTTGAATAGCCATAAAATCAATAGACCAAATGATACCACGCATTTGAGCAACTATTTTATTGGTCGTTTCATCTTTTTCTACAAGCTCTGGATATGCATGTCCAGTACGGTACAGATTTATTTTCTGTATGTCCATTAGTACCCAATAGCTACTAGTAAAATTTTGATTAATAATAGTAGTAATCTGGTTTGATAGCTGTTTAAGAGTTATAAAATTTTCCATATATTGCAAAGTTAAAATAAAAAATTTTATTATATTTGCATCTCAATAAAAATTAGGTTATATGAGTGCTAAAACTATTAAAATAAGAGATTTAACTTTGCGAGATGGTCAGCAAAGTTTATTCGCAACTAGAATGAGTCAAGAACAAGTAGATAGGACCTTACCATTTTTCAAAGAAGCACATTTCTATGCAATGGAGGTATGGGGCGGAGCAGTTCCAGACAGTATTATGAGATTTTTAAATGAGGATCCGTGGACTAGATTAAAAAAAATAAAAGAAGGCATTGGTGAAGCTAGCAAATTAACTGCTCTATCTAGAGGTAGAAATTTGTTTGGTTATAATCCATATCCTGAGTGGGTTATAGAAGGCTTTATCAAAAATGCTATTGCTGATGGTGTAGATATTTTAAGGATTTTCGATGCATTAAATGATTTAGATAATTGTAAATCATCAGTAGAATATTGCAAGAAATATGGTGCTACAGCAGATGGTGCTGTTTGCTATACAGTAGATCCAGTTTTAGAACCTAAAAATTTATTTGATAAAATATTACATAGAAAGCAATCTAAAATCTTCACTACAGAATATTTTGTCCAGAAAGCTAAAACTTTCGAATCAATGGGTGCTAATATGGTTACTCTAAAAGATATGGCTGGATTAGTAACTCCTAAAGCTGCTTATGATATTATTTCTGCTTTCAAAAAAGAGCTATCTATACCAGTAGATTTTCATTCTCATAGTACTCCTGGATATGGGTTAGCTTCTACACTATCCGCTATTATTGCTGGTGCTGATATCATTGATACTAATTTATTCCCTTTCGCTGGTGGACCAGCAGCAGCATCTTTCGAAATAGTTTATCATTTTTGCAAAAAGCTAAATATCGATGTAGAAGCTGATATTTCTGTAATTCCTAAACTGCAAGAAATATTGATGGATATTCGCAAAGAGTTGAAGACTTATGATCAATATCCTAATAATTATCCTAAAATGTTTGATCCTCAAAATCCTAATTTACCTGCTGAGGTAGAAAAATTATTTGATAATGCTATTAACCTTACATACAAAAATAAATTTGATGATGCTTTAATAGTTTGTCAGCAAATAGAAGCATATTTTAATTTCCCAGCTCCTGATGAAGCAGTCAGAGATGCTCAAATTCCTGGTGGAATGTACACAAATATGACTTCACAATTACAACAATTAAAATTAGAACATTTATTATCTCGAGTATTAAAAGCAGTACCAAAAGTAAGAATAGATGCAGGGTGTGTGCCATTAGTAACTCCTACAAGTCAAATAGTTGGTAGTCAAGCTGTCAATTGCATCTTAGATGAAAATAAAGATCTACCTTGGTACACTACTAAAAATACACAATTTATTAAATTAGTCGAAGGTGCTTATGGTAAAACTCCTGTACCAATAGATCCTAAATTTAGAAAACTTATTACTGGTAGTGAACAAGAAAAACCTTATGACACTAGTACATATATGCCATTCCCTAATAAAGAATTTCCAGAGTATGGTAATAGAAAATTGTATAATAATGAAAAAGAACAATTGCTATTAGAACTTTTTCCTAATGTAGCCGAAGATTTTTTAAAGAAAAGAGTAGAACAAGAATATCTGAAAGAAAACGAAACAAAATTAAAAGAGCTCGAATTAAAAGAACAAAAAAAACGTGAAGCTATTCAAAAAGAAAAAGAAAAATATGCTAATATGACTCCAGAGGAGAAACAACAAAGATTATTATTTGGTTTATATAATTACTGGTCTATACAAATGGAAGACATTGGCGAGAGTAATTATGATGATTATGATCTCAATTGATAATTAGTCTCAAAATCACTGTAAATTTATTTTTAGTTTTATTCTAAATTAGCTTTTTGAATTAGGCGTTTAGGTAATAAAGTTTTTTTCAACATATTGTATTAAAAGAATACCTATACAATAATTTATAAGCTCTAGAAAATCCGCATTGGGAAATGATTTGTAATAAAACAAGCAAGCCGAGTTGGGCAGAAGGGTTTACACTGTTTGAGCAAGCTAAAGCTTGCGAGTTTGTAAACC
>JASEGF010000193.1 GCA_030017935.1 Bacteroidales bacterium
ATTTCGGTTCTATAGATGGAGATAGCCCTGCAGCAATGCGTTATACAGAAGCTAGACTAAGTAAATTAGCCGAAGAAATGCTCGCTGATTTAGATAAAGACACAGTAGATTTTCAAAATAATTTTGATGATTCACTTCGTGAACCTATGGTTTTACCTTCTAAAATTCCTAATTTGCTTCTTAATGGTTCATCAGGTATCGCTGTTGGTATGGCTACAAATATGCCACCTCATAATCTTGGTGAAGTTGTAGATAGTATTATAGCTTATATCGATAATAGAGACATAACAGTCGAAGAATTAATGAAATTTATTAAAGGACCTGATTTTCCAACTGGTGGTTTAATATATGGTATTGATGGTGTAATAGAAGCATATAAAACTGGAAGAGGTAGAGTAGTGGTACGTGGTGAAGCTGAATTTGTAGAAAATAATAATAAATCTCAAATAATAATCCATAGCATACCTTATCAGGTAAATAAAAGTGATCTGGTTCAGAAAATAGCTGATTTAGTAGAATCTAAAAAGATCGATGGTATCACTGATATTCGTGATGAATCTGATAGAGATGGTATCCGTGTAGTGATAGACCTACGACGTGATGCTAATGCTAATGTTATTCTCAATTCTTTATATAAATTTAGTCCACTACAATCTTCTTTTAGTATTAATAATATTGCTCTCGTTAACGGAAAGCCAGAAACATTGAATCTCATTCAGCTAATTCACTATTATGTAGAGCATCGCCACGAAGTTATTATTCGTAGATCTAGATATGAACTTAACGAAGCTGAGAAAAGAGCTCATATTTTGCAAGGACTACTAAAGGCTTTAGACTTTATTGATGAGGTTATTGCTATCATCAGAGCTAGTGAAACTGTAGATATAGCAAAAACAAATTTGATGGAACGTTTCGATTTTTCTGATATCCAAGCTAGTGCTATTGTAGATATGCGTCTACGAACATTGACAGGATTAGAACGAGATAAATTAGAAAGTGAATATGATGAACTAATGAAGAAAATTGCTTATCTAAAAGACGTCTTGAATAATGTAGACCTACAGATGCAAATAATAAAAGATGAACTTTTAGAAATTAAACAAAAATACAATGACAAACCTCGCACTGAAATCGATGTTCATGGCAAAAATGTTAGAATTGAAGATTTAATAGCTGATGAACCTGTAGTCATTACTATATCACATCTGGGCTATATAAAACGTACAAAACTGAGTGATTATCGTAGCCAAAATAGAGGTGGTAAGGGAAAAATAGCTTCAGATATAAGAAATGAAGATTTTATAGAAAATATATATATCGCCACTAATCATGATTATTTACTACTTTTTACTAAAAAAGGCAAAGTCTATTGGTTGAGAGTTTTTGAAATACCAGAAGCAGCTCGTAATACCAAAGGGAAACCTATTCAAAACTTAATAGCTATAGATGCTGATGATAAAATTCAAACAATTATCAATACTAAAAATTTAGAAAATACAGATGCTATAAAAGATGATTATGTTATTTTTATAACAACTAATGGAATAATCAAAAAGACTAGTTTGACTTTCTATGCACGTCCACGCAATAGTGGTATAATAGCTTTAGGTATTCAAGATGATGACAATCTTTTACAAGTAGCACTCACACATGGTAATTCTGAAATATTTGTAGCTACTAGTGAGGGCAAAGCTGTTAGATTTAATGAAAAAGAAGTACGCCCCATGGGTAGAACAGCTACTGGTGTGAAAGCACTTTCTCTTAATTCTAGTACTGATAAAGTGATAGGTATGGTAGCACTGGAAAATGAAAATCAACAAATCTTGGTTATTTCCGAGAAAGGTTATGGTAAACGCTCATTATTATCTGCTTATCGCAAAACTCACCGTGGTGCTAAAGGTATCAAAGCTATGAATACTACTGATAAAACAGGTAATCTTATTGCCATTATTGATGTAGATAACCCAGATGATGATATTATGATTATCACTAAAAATGGCATTGGTATTAGATTAAACATTTCAAATATTCCACAACTAAATAGAGTAACTCAAGGTGTTAGAATAATTAATTTAAATAGTGATGATGCTATCGCTTCTGTAGCTAAGATAGCTCATGATATTGACAATGGTTCCATTAATGAAATAGAAGAAGATAATATAAATAATGATAAAACTGATGTTACAATAAATCAAGATGCTAATCTAGATGAATTATAAAAAAATATTTTAAAATTTGTAAAATGGTATTATTTTTGTAAAAAATTTCAATAAAAAATATTTCAATATGAAAAATAAAATTTTGTTTTTAAGTATTATACTTTTATTGAGTATAAGTTCATTTGCCCAATCAAATAAAGTATTAGATGCATATAATTATTTAAAAGCTGGTAAATTAGATAAAGCAAAAGCTGCTATAGATGCTGCTGCTTTATATCCAGATACTAAAGATGATCCTAAAACATGGCTATACAAAGGTAATGTTTATTTAGCCTTAGCTGTTAAAGAAAGTGACCCCAAAAATCCATATAAAGATTTAGCTACTAATCCGTTAGATACTGCTCTAGAAGCTTATAAAAAATGCATTACCTTAGATCCAGATTTTATCGCACCAAACGCTAGTCCCAATAGTCCAAGAGTGGGACTTAAATTTGTAGCTGATGAATATTTTAATAAAGGAGCAAATTATTTTAATAATAAAGATTTTAATAATGCTCTTTCATTGTTTGAGAAAACTAGAACTATTAGAAAAATTTATTCTAATACTCCAGATACCTTAGCTGATTTTTATGGTGCTGTGGCTGCTCTGAACCTTAAAGATACTATTACAGCAGAAAAATATTTAAAAGAGTTAACAACATATGCAGAATACAAAAATCCTTCTGCTTTTAATTTACTTTTTGATATTTATCTAGCTAAAAAAGATAATGCAAATATGCTAAAAACTATTGAATTAGCTAAAAAAAGATTCCCTAGTAATAATGACGTCCTCCTGCGTGAAATAAATTATTATTTGATTACAGGAAATATAGAAAAATCTCAAACCTTATTACAGGAAGCTATTGCAAAAGATCCTAATAATCATATGCTTTATTATGTGGTTGGGACTAATTATGATCAGCTATCGCAAGATACTACGCTTGTTCAAGAACATAGAGATATGTTTTTCGAAGAAGCTAAAAAGGCTTACCAGAAAGCAATTGATCTGAATAATAATTTTTATGAAGCTTACTATAACTATGGTGCATTATTATTTAATAAAGGGGTAGAAATTTTCAATACAGCCAATGCTCTGCCACCGACTGCACAGGCAGAATATGAGAATCTAAAGAAAGTTTATGAAGATTTATGGCATCAAGCTTTACCTCTATTAGAAAAAGCTCTATCATTGCAACCTAATGACATTCCAACATTATATACACTTAGAACTATCTATGCTAGATTATCAATGCCAGATAAACTCCAAGAAGTCAACCAAAAAATTGATAGTTTACAAAATAATCAATAATTAAATTTAAGTAATTAATTATTAAAAGAGTTGTCAATTATGACAACTCTTTTTTTATTTATTAAATCTTTTTTGCAATTTATTATTTGATATTTATCATTTATCTTATTATTATGAAATTTTTATATTAATTTTGCATAACAAAAAAACAAAATATTATGAAAAGGTTAGAAAACAAAGTAGCAATTATTACCGGTGCTGCTAAAGGCATGGGTAAAGAAGAAGCAATATTATTTGCTAAAGAAGGTGCTAAAGTAGTAGTAGCTGATATCCTAAAAGATGAAGCCGAGCTAGTAGCTAATGAAATCATTAAAAATGGTGGAGAAGCTATTTCTTGCAAGCTAGATGTATCAAAAGCTAAAGATTGGAAAAAATTAGCTGAAGATATCGAAGAAAAGTGGGGAAAAGTAGATGTATTAGTTAATAATGCTGGTATATTGAGTTT
>JASEGF010000194.1 GCA_030017935.1 Bacteroidales bacterium
TAGACGTACTCCCGTAGCTACAAATACATTTTGCCCAAGAGAACAGTTCTCACCGATATAAGCACCAGACATGATGTGGCAAAAATGCCAAATTTTAGTTCCTTTTTCTATAGTTGCTCCATCATCAATTACAGCAGTAGGATGTGCATAATATTCAATACTCATAATTATTTATTTATAAATTCTAAAACTGAATTTGTAATGTATTCTAATTGTTCTTCATCAAGCTCTGTATGCATAGGCAGAGAAAAAACAACTTTAGATAAATGTTCAGAAATTGGATAATTCTCACCAGCTTTCACATAATGTTGATAAGCTTTTTGCAAATGTATCGGTACTGGATAATAAATCATAGCAGGTATTTGTTTTTCTTTCAGAAAATCTATCAACTCGTCTCTAGAAAAATCAATAGCTTGCAAAGTATATTGATGAAAAACATGAGAAGATTTAGCAAAACGCACAGGTATTTTTAATTTTGGTTCATTAGCAAAAGCTTTATCATAATAAGCTGCTGCCTTTTGTCTAGCAGCAATATAATTATCTAAATATTGCAATTTTACTTTTAAAATAGCAGCTTGTAAAGTATCTAAACGAGAATTAACACCTATGTAGTCATGATAGTAACGTTTTTTCATACCATGATTTACGATATAATTTAGTTTTTCAGCTAATGCATCAGAATTAGTAAATAAAGCTCCACCATCACCATAACAACCTAAATTTTTAGAAGGGAAAAAAGAAGTGCAGCCAATATCACCGATAGTACCAGATTTTGATATCTTACCATTAGAGAAAAAGAATTCAGCACCAATAGCTTGAGCATTATCTTCTATTACATAAATATTATTTTCTTTAGCTATGTTCATTATTTCCTCCATATCAGCACATTGACCAAAGAGATGAACAGGAATAATAGCTTTAGTTTTTTTAGTAATTAGTTTTTTTAAATCATCTACATTAATATTGAAAGTGTCTGGATTTACATCGACAAAAACTGGTTTAAGACCGAGTAGAGCTACAACCTCTACAGTAGAAATGAAAGTAAATGTAGGTGTGATAACTTCATCACCTGGCTTGAGGTCTAGAGACATTAAAGCTATTTGTAAGGCATCCGTACCATTAGCACATGGTATCACGTGCTTTACATTTAAATATTTTTCTAAATCTTGTTTAAACTCATCTACTACTGGACCATTGATAAAAGCAGTAGAATCTATTACTTGCTGTATAGCACTGTCTATTTGAGTTTTGATATTTTGATACTGCATTTGCAGATCAACCATCTTAATAGGTTTCATTAAAGTTTTTTGCAAAAGTAAAAATTTTTTCGCTAAAAAATTAAAAAATTCATAAATTAAAGATATTTTTTTTAGTATTTATCTTTTTATAATTTCTATTTTGTCATCTTTGCCAAATAATAGTACTAATGAGCTATCCCAATATAAGGCGTCAACAGATTTAATGGAAGAAAGATTATCTAATACTTGCATACGAGCTGATAAAATGATAAAATTTTCATCTGGCATTTTGATGATTAACGGTGCATATTTTTTAATCCAAGATAATCTATTTTCTTTGGGGATAATAGTACCTTTATATTTGAAATCTTTTACTGTTTTTCCATTATCTTTATCTATCCATGCGACGATAGATTTATTCCACATTATTAATGTATCACCAATAAAAGTGCAATTGTTATAGCCGGTATTTTTCCCAATAATAGAACCTTGTTTTGGGTTTTTCAGATTAAACAATTTACCATCAGCATCTATTAAATAAAGTGTAGACTGATTTTTAGAAAAATATAAATCTTTCAATGAATTATTAAATTTATATTGAGCTTGTCTTTCACCTTTTCTATTGTATAAAGTAAAAACATTCTTATCTGCCACACAAATGAATTCCTTAGAATCCCAAATAGCATAAGCAACCTTAGCATTCATACTAGCTTTAATAGTTTTCCATCCATCAGGAGTTTCTCCATTACTATTATTATTATGCAAAATCCCATCATCACTAAGATAAAATAATCGTTGCAATCCATCATCATATTTAAAAAGTGCATAACCTAAAATTTTCTTTTCTCTTTTCCACTTCAATGTGCCAGCCATGTCATACATAAACATTCCATTATTACTAACTAAAAGTAAATTTTCAGAATTATCATTCATTATTAAAACATCAATAATATTATCATCAGGTAAATCAATTTCTACAAAACTACTATTTATTAAACCTTCAATAAAAAAGCTATTATCTTGAATATATGTAACATAAAGATTAGTAGGAGAATAAACTAGTTTAAAATATGAACAATTTTTACAAATTTTGTTATATAGATTTAACACATCTACTTGATAATCATCATACAAATTAGCATCCCAAATAAATAATCGTTGAGAATTAATATCTGCACTATTCATAATCCATAAATTGCCAAGTTTTTCCTTATCTAATGCAAAAGGAGACTCAAAATTTTTTATAAACGCTAATTCACTAAGTCTAGATGAGATATATAAAGAAACATTTTTATAAACTTCCTTTTGAATAAAAGGGAAAATACTTTTGTTCAAAGACTCTAATAAACTCAAATCATCAAAATGATATAATAAGGTATCTTTTAGATAAAAATAAGAAAAATGGTTGCTCTTACCACTATTATTAAAAATATTTTCATCTGATTTCCATAAATTTTTATTGGACACTTCTAAATGATTATTTAAAAAATTTATAATATTTGTAGTATCCATACATTGCATTATCAAAATAGGATAATCATTGATAATACTCAGTAAAATATAGTTCCCAATCAAATTAGAAAATTCACCACTACTAAATAAATTATTATTAATATTTGATAGATGAGAGCTCAAAGCATCGTATAATGTTTTATCTTTTGCTTTATAAATTGTAAAAAATTGATCAACCTGTGATGGGATAATAGATGCATTGAAGAAATCTTTAGAAGAACTAAAATTACTTTTTTGCTTAGGAAAAATCTGATAAAAAAACCACAAATCATTTTGCTTATCAATATCGAAATAATAAGTAGTATCATAAATTTCAGATATAAAATTTATGTCCCATTTATCCCATTTATCATTTAATTTTTCAAAATTTTCTGGATTAATAGCTAAGTGCAATTTAAAATTTGAATTAAATCTGAAATAATTTTCTACATAATCAATAGATCCTTTACTATCAGGTAAATAATTTTTATTAGTCGCAAATAAAACAAGTGGAAAATACTGAATATCAAATATTTCATTAATATTTTTCAAAAATTGAAACTTATTAATTTTTTTAAAACCTATTTTGTCCAAATATTTAATAAATTTATTTTTATTAAAATCTACATTTACATTAAAGATCCAATAAACTTTTGGAGAATCAATAACGAAATAAATTTTTTGAAATATACTTTGCCAATCCAAGATAGAATCGAAAATATCAGGTAAAAAAGTTTCATTTAAAGTACTATCATTAGTACAGAAATCATAATTAGGCTCATCAATAAGCCATATTTCATCGTAAGAACTATCAATAATATCTGAAACATTATGCTTATAAACCATTAAATTAGGGAATAAATAAATAGCTAATCCTATAAAACCAGCAATAATGAGGGCGAGAATGATATACCAGAATTTATTCATTGGATTAACAAATAATTTTAGGCTAAATTAATAAAATAAAGTGAAATAAAGGGTGAACGAAAAATAATTATTTTTAAAACAATATTGGATAATTAATTAAAAATTTTTATATATTTGTAAAAAAATATATAAATTATCATTGTTGTCCGATAAAAATAAAAAATAGATAATAATAAAATCTAATACATTGATTATCAATAAGATATTTTTAAAAAATTTGCTTTTTTTAAAAGTAAGCCCCCTAAAATAAAGTTAGTTGTTCTATTTGAATTTGT
>JASEGF010000195.1 GCA_030017935.1 Bacteroidales bacterium
AAAGGAAGGATTTGAATCCTTCCTTTTTAGTTTTTATGAATATGCAATTTATTCTATGATTATCTTTTGGGTTTTTAAGAAATTACCCTCAGCTTGCAAAGAGAACATATACATACCAGCAGGTAAATTATTAACATTAATATATACGTTGGTACTTCCTGCTTTTACATTAATAGATTCAGAATAAACCTGTTGACCTAATATATTTGAGATATTTATAATAGCATTGGTACTGACTGGAGATATGATATTTACATTTACATAATCATTAGCAGGATTTGGATATATAGATACTGAATTTATTGTATTATATTCATTAATTGAATTAATAACACCGATATCAGCTTTTTTAACTTTCATATAAAGAATATCATTTTGTTGTTGAGGATGGGTACCATCTTGTAATGCATTACCAGGACCATAATCGGCTTGAAATGTAAGATGTAAGTATTCATCAGTATTTTTAGCCATAGCAGGATAGACGCATTCTCGTAAATCAAAATCTTCCCCCGTAGTTAATTCAGTGAAATCACTCCATGTTTGTCCACCATCTGTAGATTTAGTTGCCCATAAATGACGACAAAATGCACTAAGGAACTGGTTCTCATTCATATGAGCAAAAACAACATAAATATTATTGTCATTGTCTATAGTTATTTGTGATTGGGAAACCAATCCATGATTACCATAAGATGGAATTTCATCCCAATTATCTGAAAAATCATCAAATAAAACACCACTATTATCTAAATCCATCAACCATGCTACAGGAGTTATATTTGTAGTCTCCATATCTAGGTCATAAATAGTACCCATACTTTCATTCCAATAAGCAAGATAAGAAGTAAATGGGAACCATGAGAATTGCCCTGAAGAAGGATCTTCAACCATTACTCTTACTACGCCAAAAGTAGCATGCATTACGCCATTATTATCCATTTCTAGAGCTACAAGTCCGTCACAAACATATGTAGTATCTAAAGGAGTATTATTATCAAAAGAAAATGGATTAGGATGTTGAAAAACTACAGTTTTTGTCCAAGTATCACCACCATCAGTAGATTTCATTATAAAAACATCACTCCACATATTGCCTACTATGAATGCAATAGTACCATTTTTAGGTTTTGCCCAAGCGTAGATATCTGCTGAATAGGACAACATACCGTCACTAGCTCCCATACCTGGCAATATCCTATGTGCCCATGTAGCCCCACCATCAGTAGATCGTGAATATACTACAGCTGTTTCCACACCTTGATATGGGCCATCACCACCATGAGCGGACAATACATGGATTGTGTCTCCAACAGTAATGACTCTTGGCCATGTCATCTCTAAACTATCTGGAGTAACAATGTATGTTTGTGTCCAAGTTCCAGTGCCTTTGGTATCTCTTTTATTCATAACTAAATCAGTAGCCCCCACATGTGCAATAACTATTTCACCATTATTAAAAGGGAAATAGCTGCCCCATCCAGTCCTAACGGTTTCTATCCTTTGTGTAGGTATAGGTCCCCATGATGTGCCATCATAATAATTATATCCAGTACCTCTATCTGCAAAAGAACCTGTACCATAAATCCACGCAGCACCAATTGTACCATCAGGATATAAATAAATTCTAGTATCCATAGATTTATTAGATTGAATATCATATTCAGTAGAACCTATAGCTTGATTATCAAATAATTTCTCATTAATAGATAAATAAGGAATTTTAACTTCTGGCACTGGTTCATCTCCTTTAAATAGTTTATGATATTCAGCTGTCACAGCATAATTTTTTAAATTAGTAGGTACCTTGGGCCTTTCTTGTGAAAATAGGCTCATTGAAAAACCTAATAAAATCACTAAAACAAATAAAATTTCTCTTTTCATAATTTTTATATTTTGGGGTTGTAATTGCAAAATTAAAATAAAATTTTTAATTATGCAAATTTATTTAAATAATTTTTTCTAATACTAATATTTTATATATTAATTGAAAATTTTATATGATAAGTTCTATAAAATAAAAAATACGAATAATGATAATTGAGTATTAATTATTTCTAATAGCAACGAAATTTTTATCTATTCTTTTCACAGTTAATCTAGGTAATAAAATAGAAATAATTATTAATAATAAAATTATAAAAAAGTAATCAATGAACTTAAAAGCTATCGGATAAGCTAGATAACCTACCATTTCACCCCCTTGCATAGGAACTATGCCAAATTGTAATTGTAAAAATGCAATAGCACTTCCTAATAATAGTCCTATTAATCCACCACCTAAAACTATAATGGCCCCTTCCCTCAAAAAAAGCTTTTTTAGCTGCGAAATATCCATCCCCAATGCATATAATGTCTGCACTCTTTTTTGTTTATCTATTAAAAGTAATCCTAATGAACTAATGACATTGAGAGAAGCTATCAATACAATAAATGCTAATAATATAAAAACTATCAATCTTTCATTACGCAATATTTTATACAAAAGTTCATCTTGCTGTTGTCGGTCTTTCACTATAAACCCTTCTGGCAGTAATTTTGTAAGTTCTCTTTTCACCTTATTAAGGTTGGCTCCTTTTGCTATATTTATTTCAATATTACTGTAATTATTTCCTATACCTAATAAATTTTGTACTTCTGATATAGGAGCATAAATGTAAACATTGTCATAGTCTTGATTGATAGCAAATATGCCCGATACAGCACAAGCAGATTCAGTAAAAAGTGCAGTAGCAGATACCTGAGACGAGTTCTCTTTTATTGAATATAAAAACAAATATCTCGAATAATCATTAATATTAACATTTAGGTTATGAGCTACACCACTGCCTATAATAACAGCAGGGATCGAATCTAAAATAGTTACCTGCGACTCACCATAAATTATATAAGGAGTGATATTTTGAACATTATAACCATCTGTTGATATGCCTTTCACTTTAACAACTATCTGCTCATCATCATATCTAGCAAGAGCAGTTGCTTCTATTGTAGGCTCAATAAAAGATATACCGGGAATTTGCTTTATTTTATCTAAGTTCAATGAATTTTTATCAAATGGCTTACCATCAGCTTTAGTTATGCTTATATCAGGATAAATCACCTCTGTCATAGATACTATTACTTCTTCGAAACCATTAAATACACAAATAACAATTATTAGTGCAGATACAGCTATCATAATGCCAAAAAAAGTAACATAAGTTAAAATATTTATTAAACTATATGATTTTTTAGATTTCCAAAATCTATAAGCTATCCAATATGAGAGAAAAGTTGACCTCATTTTTTATGTAATATATTGTCAATTTTTTCGATATAATCTAAAGAATCATCAATAAAAAATTGTAAATCTGGCATCCAACGTAACTGATATCTAATTTTTTGAACCATCAAATTTTTAATTTGTGATTTAAAAATATGTATCTCTTGTAAAACAGTATCTTTATCAGATACACCGTAGATAGAAAGATATACTTTAGCTAGCTTCAGATCAGTTGTTACTCTAACCACTGTAACTGTAATCAAAGCTTCATGAAACCAATCTTTAGCTTCATTGACAAAAATTTCTGATAAGGCTCTTTTAACGACACTAGCTACACGCTGCTGCTTAATAGATTCCATATTATTCCTTATGTTTTTATAAATATTTAACAAAATTACAAAAATTATAGATGATATTAAGAATAAATAATTTTAATTTTAATAATAAGATTACTTTAAAGAAATGGAACTTTTATTATAAATAGGTGTGGGATGGGAGTTTTGATAAGGTAGGATATAAGCTGTGTGAAAGGGGTTCTATCTTTGCGAATAAAAAAATTATTTTTATAGTTTATCAAGTTTTTTGATTAAAAATAATTTATATATTTGCAAAAAAATTATTTTTATGGATAAAATATTTGAAAACCCAA
>JASEGF010000196.1 GCA_030017935.1 Bacteroidales bacterium
TGAACTTATCATCGCACGATAGATGGGCGTGGGAGCGATATTGGAGATTGATAAAGTTAAAATATTGATACAATACCAAAATTTAAACAATTAAAATTGTTATTTCCTATCCCCTTTTTCAATCCACCTAAAATATTTCATAATATATCTTTTGTCTCCCCCTTCTAATCTACAATTATCCCTTCATCCATTACTTTATAATCTTTCATTTTCAATTTATTTATAATTATTAATTTTGGCAAAAATTTTTTAAATTTTACATTTTATGCTTAATTATATAAAAGGTGATATTGTTTTTTTAAATCCCTCAAAAGTTGTTATAGAAACTGCTGGGATAGGCTATGAAGCTCAAATTACTTTAAATACTTATGAAAAAATAAAAGATGCTTCCAATATATCACTATTGATAAACTTAATATGGAAGGAAGATGGTCCAATACTTTATGGTTTTGCTGATGAAGAGGAAAGGGAAGCTTTCAGATTATTAATAAGTGTTAATAGCATAGGTGCTAACACTGCTCGTACTTTGCTCTCTACACTTACTCCGATAGATTTATATGCTGCTATTCAAAATAAAGATATCAATAAATTACAAAAGGTTAAAGGTATTGGTGCTAAGTCTGCTGAACGTATCTTAGTAGAATTAAAAAATAAAATCCCTGAAATTGAATTAAGTGAAGAAAATTTTTCTAATTTAGATACTAATTTTTATCATGATTCGTTATTAGCTTTAAGGCAATTAGGATATTCTATGAAAGAAGCAGAGACAGCACTCAGTAAGGTATTAAAAAATCATTCTAAAGATGAATATAATTCTTTAGATAAACTCATTAAACTAGCATTCAAATATTTATAAACTCGCAACATAGTGAAAAAAATATTCCGATTTACTTCACCGTTTTTAAATAAATTATTTTTTATTTCTATATTATCTTTTTTTACTTTTTATTCCTTTTCTCCTACTCTTTTTTTTGCTAGTTCTCCACTAGATCAAAATAATTATTCCTTTGATCCCCCTGATACTTTAGACTCACTCAGATATCCTATACAAGATCAGCAAATTACAGGTCCACCTCCATTGATATCTTCCCCTTGGGATATTGTGCCCAAAAATCTCAAGGATACAGTTATTTATGATCCTACTAATAATACTTATGATTTTCAGCAAAAAATAGGTAATATTAATTTACGTTATCCATATCAAATGACCTTTGATGAGTATAATGAATATGATTTCCAAAAAGCATGGCAAAGACAATGGCATCAATCTCTGGTACAGCAATCTCGAGGTCAAGGTATTTTTGATTCTCTCTTTAGGATGCACGTCAAAGAAGATGGGGTCTTTGGCAGTGGCTTAATAGATATTAGACCAAGTGGTACTGCCGAAATTATTTTTGGTTACAAAGGCTATCGCAGAGATGATCCTGCCCTCACCGTTAAACAAAGACGTTATGGCAATTTTAATTTTGATGAAAAGATTCAACTAAATTTAATGGCTAAAGTCGGTGATAAAGTTAATTTCAATGTTAGGTATAATACAGAATCTAATTTTACATTTGATAATAAGATTAAATTAGAATATGAAGGCAAAGAGGATGAAATTATTAAAAAAATAGAAGCTGGTGATGTAACTCTACCACTTAATAGCACTTTGATAAGTGGTAGTCAAAGTCTTTTTGGCCTTAAAACTCAGTTACAGTTTGGCAAAGCTACTGTAACTACTGTACTTTCGCAGCAAGAAAGTGAAACTAACACTATCACAGTCTCTGGTGGTGCTGAGGTCAGCGAATTCAAAATAAATGCTCTCGATTATGAAGAAAATAAGCATTTTTTCATATCTCAATTTTTCTACAATAATTATAATAAATACCTAGAACGCTTACCTATTATTTCTAGTCCTATTAATATAACTAAAATCGAAGTTTGGATTACTAATATTGGTCCAGCTACTCAAGAAAATAGAAATATCGTAGCTTTTCAAGATATCGGTGAGTATGATCCTTATAATCAAAATGTTTTACCAAACTTCACTCCAGATGCTTATTTGCCTAGTAATAGATCTAATAATCTTTTTCAACTTATTAATACTTCAAACATCAGAAATTTAAATGATGTAAATTCTTATCTATCTTCACGAGATTTTAAAATGGGTACTGATTATGAAAAAATAGAAAATGCACGTAAGTTATCTACATCAGAATATACTGTAAATAATCAATTAGGATTCGTTTCTCTCAATATTAGACTTCGTCCAGATCAAGTGTTGGCTGTAGCTTATCAATATACAGTTGTAGGCAGTGATAGTGTTTATCAAGTGGGAGAATTTTCTACTGATGGTATAGATCCTCCTAATTGTTTAGTTGTTAAATTATTAAAACCTGCCTCAGTAAATACTAAATTACCTGTTTGGAACCTAATGATGAAAAATGTTTATTCTATTGGTGGCTATCAAATTAGTAATGAAGATTTTAGATTAAATATTATTTATAAAAGTGAAAATCTCGGTGTAGGTGCTGGTTATTTGACAGAATCTAACCTGAAGTATATTCCTCTAATTAGAGTTTTGGGCTTTGATAGATTAAATATCAATGGCGATCCTGAACCAGACGGATTATTTGATTTTATAGATAATGCAGCTACTGGTGGAGGAACTATTAATTCTAAAAATGGGCGTATTTATTTCCCTGTTGTAGAACCTTTTGGTAAAGATCTTAGAAGTAAATTTGATGATCCTAATTTGGCAAATAAATATTGCTTTGACTCTTTATATACTACTACTAAAACTGTAGCTGAGCAAATTGCTAATAAAAATAGATTTACTATTGAGGGGTCTTATAAATCTAGTGTAGGTAGTGAAATTAGTTTAAATGCTATTAATATTCCACAAGGATCTGTGAAAGTAACTGCTGGGGGGCTCCTTTTGCAAGAGAATGTTGATTATACTGTAGATTACACTATGGGACGCGTCAAAATTATCAATCAAGGAATACTCACTTCTGGCGTACCTATAAATGTAACTGTTGAAAATAATACTTTCTTTAATTTCCAAACTAAAACTTATCTGGGTGCACATGTAGATTATAAAATTAATAATAATTTCATCGTCGGCGGTACTATAATACATCTCACAGAGAAACCTTTTACTACTAAAGTGAATATCGGTTATGAACCGATATCTAATACCATTTGGGGGGCAAATGTTTCTTATCAAACTCAGTCTACTTTGATTACTAAAATTATAGATAAATTACCTTTTGTTAGTACTAAAGATCCTTCAAATATTAGTATTGATGCTGAATTTGCAAATTTAATTCCTGGGCATAATAGAGCTATTGGCAAAGAAGGTAATTCCTTTATAGATAATTTCGAAGGGAGTATGAGTAGTATAACACTTAAAAATCCTTTTTCTTGGCAATTGGCTTCTATCCCTCAAGGACAACCAACGATTTTCCCTGAGGCAGCTGATGATTCTACTCTAGCGTCAGGATTTAATAGAGCTTTATTATCATGGTATACTATAGACCCAAGTGTTTTTTTTAGAAATAATTCTACAACACCGCCAAATGTAAATAAAGAGATGCTTAGCAATCATTATATGCGAGAAGTGTTAGAGTCTGAGTTATTTCCTGCTAAAGAATTTCCCAACGGCATTGTCCCTAATTTAGCTACGTTAGATTTAGCTTATTACCCTACAGAACGTGGTCCATATAATTTTGATATCTCTCCTACTGTGGTGTCTGCTGGTATAAATGCTCAAGGTAGGCTGGCAGACCCTTCTACTCGTTGGGCTGGCATTATGAGAACTATCGAAACTTCTAATTTCGAAGAAACTAATGTAG
>JASEGF010000197.1 GCA_030017935.1 Bacteroidales bacterium
TTATTTCATAGACGATGTAAGTGTAATAGAGTTAAATGAGTAAAAATATTTATTAATTTTACCTAACAAAAATATTTTTATGCACACCGCCAAGGAGCTAGACAACGAGACCAGCTACACATACTTCGGAGCGAGATACTATGACGCAGATTTAAGCAGCTGGTTATCAGTTGATCCTTTATCTGATAAGTATCCATCGCTATCGCCATATTGCTATAGTGCGAATAATCCGGTGGTGCTGGTGGATCCGAATGGAGAGAAAGTGTATATTGTAGGAGATGCGGCAGATAATATGCTACAGCGTAGAGAGGCTAGCTATAATAATTATGGCAAAATGACGCAAATGCGTGTATTTAATAATAATGATATAGCATATACAGATTTACAATATGATAATTATGGTAATGTAAATAAGATACTATACCCTCAAGATGTAAATGGTGATAGATTATCATTTACCTATGAATATGATCATATATTAAATACCTATCCTATTAGAATTACAGATTTTTGGAATAATAGCATGTATACCGATTATGATTATAGGTTAGGGTTACCTACAAAAGTTCAGGATCCTAGTGGTAATTTTGTTCAATATACATATTATGAAGATGGTAAATTAAATACAGTAACAGCGCCTAATGAGATAAACAATGGCGCTCCGTATACAATTAAATGTGACTACTGGACTAATCATCAATCTAACTTATATAATAACACTGGTTTATGGGCACAAACCTTGCATTATGACCCTATAAATGTTGGAAATGAATTTGAGACAGTTACTATCTCTGATGGTCTCGGTAGAGCTATACAAGTAAAAAAGAAATCTACCATATATGGTGTAGACTCTGTAATAGTATCAGGTAAAATTATATTTGATGCATTTGGCAGAAAAATAACAGAATATCAGCCAGAAACTGAAGCATATAGTGGTACAATAAATAATAATTATAGCAATCTCTCTTGGCAAAATCCTACTACCTATTCTTATGATATCATGGATAGACCTATACAACAGAATAATCCTGATGGTACGAATATAATTTACTCTTATAATTTTGGACAAGATAATTTCGGTAAAACATGTTTCAAAACTAAAATAATAGATCCTAATGGTAATATAACAGAGCAATATAAAGATGCTCGCAACTTACAAACCACAGTAGTAGCTCCTATGAATACTATTACTAAATTCATATATACCCCATTAGGTCAGATAAAAACATCCATAGATCCAGAAGGTAATGCAACACATTATAACTACGATATGCTAGGCAGATTGATAGAGCGAGAACATCCTGATGCAGGTATTACGCAATATCAGTATGATATAGCTGGTAATATCTTGCAAAAGATAAGTGAAAACTCTGATATAGGATATATTTATGAAGATGGAAGGCTATCACATATACATTATCCAGGCAATGATGAGATGGATGTATATTATGAGTATGGAGCAGCAGGCAGTGGCAATCAGAGTGGAAGGCTAATAAAACAGCAAGATGCCTCGGGAGTTCAGACATTCTGGTATGGTAATATGGGAGAGCTGATTGGAAACATACACACTTATGTAGTGCCAGGTGGCGAACCATATACTTTTGAGATGCGTTGGAATTATGATAGCTGGAATAGATTAATAAATATACAATATTCCGATGGAGAACTCGTTAATTATCAATATGACAATGGTGGTAAATTAATACGTATGAATGGTGAAAAACTAGGGCAGCAATATCATTATATTAGTGAAATCAATTATGACAAATTTGATAGTCGTACATATATACACTATGGTAATGGAACATTTAGTGAATATTACTATGACCCATTAAATCGCAGATTAAAAAATCTAAAAAGCTATGACGCAAATGGGCATAAAATGCATGATATAGCTTATGGCTATGATGGAGTAGGTAATATATTACATCAATCTAATAATGGAGAATATGTTTATAATGGAGCTGGTGGACCCTATAAGTATGATTATAAATATGATGAACTATATAGACTAATATATTCAGGAGGCAATTTCGAATCTAATCATAATGGTAGCATGTATTACAATTTGAATATGAGCTACAGCCCATCTGGCAATATAACAAATAAACATCTATATGGTCAAACTTTAATAAATGGTGGAGTGAATAATATAGACTATAACAGAAACTATCAATATGATGGTAGACCTCATCAAGTAACTAGCACAGGTGAAAATGAATATGAATGGGATCGTAATGGTAATATGATATTTAGAAATACTCTGCATGGCAAAAGGTATCAATGTTGGGATAATGAGGATAGGCTAGTAGCAGTGCATGATGAGGGAGATATGCCACAGATATCTGCATATCTATATGATGGAGGGGGCGAGAGAGTATGGAAGCTCACAGGTGGAGTGATACAAAACTACATGAATGGCCAGCAAATATATAACAGTGGGCACCTAGACAAGACACTCTATGCTAGTCCATATATGGTGATGACAGAGAAGGAATATACCAAGCACTACTACATAGAGGGTGAACGTATATGCTCTAAGATAGGTAGTGGTTTCCAGGGGGCATATATTCCACCTACAAGCCCCCCTATAGACTTCATAGCTGGTAGTGCACAAATATGTTCTATGCTGCTACGCGAAATGGTAGGTAGAAATGTACAGTGTGCTAGGTATAATGGATATATATATATAAATCCAGATCTACCTCCCGCACACAATGATGGTAATGAATATGAAATTCTGCAATATTTCTACCACTCCGACCATCTCGGCTCCGCCTCCTTCGTAACTAATGCAGAAGGTGCAGTAATGCAGCATTTGCAATACCTCCCTTATGGCGAGCTATTCGTCTCTCAGCGAAACTCTGAGTTTGATAGCCGCTACAAATTCACCGCTAAGGAGCTAGACAACGAAACCAGCTACACATATTTCGGAGCGAGATATTATGATAGTGAGCTGAGTGTGTGGCTGAGTGTGGATCCGATGAGCAATAAGTATCCATCGCTATCGCCATATTGCTATACTGCGGATAATCCGGTGGTGCTGGTGGATCCGAATGGGGAGAAAGTGTATATAGTAGGAGATGCGGCAGATGAGGCTACAGGTTATTTAAACACTGATAATATTAAAATAACAAGAAATAGTGAAACGGGAGAGCTATCATATGAAGGGAAAGCAACTAATAGAAGGGAAAAATTACTTATAAAAGCTATTGATGATGAAAAAGTTTTCGTAAATCTAACAGCAAATAAATCTGATGAAATACCAAATGAAAATGGAGAACGTGGAGTTGGATCTTTTTTAGGTAATAAATTAAATAGTGATGAAAATGGGAACCCTATAAGTGTAAATACAAAACAATTTGTTAGTATGGATGCATTAAATAAATATTTTAATCCAAAACAAATTAAAAAAGTTATGTATCATGAAATTATAGAATCATATTTTGGAGGTTTAATATCATTAGAGACTGGAAAAGATGCTCCATCTAATATTGGAAATAATAATGATAGAGATATATACAACGAAGCACATCGCAAGTCACCATATGCTCCAATGGTTTATTATAATAAAAATGAATATAATGTAGTACAGAATACTTCAGCAAATTTATTAAATACATTTTATGAATTGTCACAATCTCCAAATAGAAAACCAAGTATTCGTGATCAAATAAATAATAATAATAAATAAAAAATGAAAAAAATAAAGACATTTTATATTTTATTCTTTTTAAATCTAGTTGTATCTGTGGGTATCCTAGCTAATAATAATTTAGATAATAAAATTAATTATGAAATTTTTTATGAGG
>JASEGF010000198.1 GCA_030017935.1 Bacteroidales bacterium
TATGAAAAAAGTATTAGTTTATTTTATAATCGGGTTTTCTTTACTCAGTTGTAAAGGACAAAATCAAGAATTTAATGATTATATATCAAATTTTCAGGAAATCAAATTACCTTTTCTAATTGATAGGAGAGATTCAATTAATAGGTTTTATGTGAGAGAAGTATTGCAAAGTATACCATTAAATTACATAAAGAAATTTGTATGTGAAGATTCTATGCATTGTGATTATGATGAGTCAAAATACAGGTATGATTATATGTATAAATATAAAATAAATTCAAATATTATAGTTGCATTTGTGGGTAAAGGTAAAGATAAAGGTAAAACATGTTATGATTTTGATTTAGGTGAAACATTATTAATAGTATATTCAAAAGATGGTAAAATAATAGATGAGAAATCCATAGCTAAAGATAATGATTGTTGGTTAAGTAGTATTTGGGTAACTGATGATAGTATTAAAGTACAACAAATAAAGATATCTGATCCATCAAAAATAAACGATCAAGAAATTGATTGTGAAATAGAAACGAAAATATATCAGATAGGTGATGATGGATATATAAATTTAATAAAAACTGAACCAATTAAAAAAGGGGTACTTATGTGGGATAAAAATATTTTTGATTTTATTTTGAAACAATAAAAATATATCATACCTAACATTGCTTTTGCCAGCTATTTATTATCTATCATACCCCATCCGCCTTAGGAAATGATTTGCAATAAAACAAGCAAGCCGCGTTGGGAAAGAAACAATTTTGTAGTGGTTTAAAATTTTAAACCCTTACTCACATTTCCCTAACACTGTTAATTTTTTTTTAAAGTATAAAAAATTGATATTAAATGTTATCTGCCAATTCTGGTGGAGCGTTATGTCTTTCACGCATTTGCATTACAAATTTTAATTCCCATTTCCTAGATTTATAATAGCTATACGATAGTATTACTCCTACAAACCAGCCAATTGGTATTCCTAGCCATATGCCTAAGGTTCCTAAATGTCTAGAAAGCATATAAGAAAATGGAATACGTACTATCCATATAGCTGCTAATGTTATTAGCATACTTATCATAGTATCGCCGCTACCTCTGAATACCGATTGATAAGCAAACATCACTGCATATAACACATAAAAATAATTTATTAACCTCAAATATTCACTACCTATATTAATTACATTTATATCTTTAGTAAAAATAGTCATTATAGATTTACTAAAAATAATTATCAATATAGATATAATAATTGTCATGCTGACAGTCATACGTAGAGTTTCTCTTAAGCCATTTTTAATTCTTTTAAATTCAAAAGCTCCCGCGTTTTGTGCTACGAAATTAGCTAATGCTGATGAGAAAATGAATGCAGGTATTCCAGCTATAGCATCTATCCTAGTAGCTACTGAATAGCCAGCAATAGCATCGGTACCAAATGATGCTACTAAACTCATTAAAACTACTGCATTAATAGCTATGACAAATTGTTGAATGCCACTGGGCAAGCTGATTTTCATTATATATTTAAAAATATTTTTATAAAATTTCATTTCTTTTATCTTTACTGAGATAAAAGGATGTTTTTTGTTTATATAAACTATCATTAGTATCAATGCTAATATCTGACTTATTACACTCGCCCAAGCAGTAGACGTTAATCCTAAATGTAATATAGCTACAAACAAATAATTTAAAATAAAATTTACAATTATACTAAAAATCAAAAAATATAGTGGCGTCACAGAATCTCCCACACCTCTTAAAACTGCATTGGTAGCATTAAAAGGAAATGCAAATAAAAAACCTAAACAAAAAACATTAAAATATGAAGTTGCTTGAGATAATATTTCTGGTTGTGCTCCCAATAGTTGCAATAAATATTTGCCAGTAGCTATAGAAAAGATAGTCATTATTACAGCGAAAATCACCAATACTATGTAGCTTGTACTAATAGATTTTTTTAAATTATCATACTGCTTACTACCATAATATTGTCCGATAACTATAGACAAACCAATTGTAAAACCTATTATTAAAGAAATAACTGCAAATATTAGTGGAAATGATATTCCTACGGCTGCTAATGCTTCTTTTCCTAAGTAATTGCCAACTATGATACTATTAATTAGTGAATATAGATTTTGTAAGACACTACCTAATATTAATGGGACTGCATATTTGATAATAGTTTTACGCTCATCACCTTTTGTTAAATCTAGCATTTTAGCCATATTTCGAAGTTTTTATTAGTTAATTTTTTTAATGTATAAAAATCACTCTACTACAACATTGTTATATTTATTCATTGCTCTATCTATACCATCAAATGCCCAGGTATAAATAGCCTCAGAAGCTACTGGAAAAACTTTGGCTATTTTGTCCCATTGATCTTTTGGCCATTTTTCTATAACATAATCTATTTGCTGTCCTGGTAAAAAATTATTGTCTATACCAATACGCATACGAGGAATTTGTTCAGTTTGTAATGTTTCAATAATATTTTCTAGTCCTTTGTGAGTGCCAGCACTTCCTTTTGCTTTTATTCTAATTTTGCCCAATGGTAATTCTAAATCGTCATAAATAATTATAATATTTGATAAAGGTATTTCAAGTATTTTGAACCAATAATTTACTGCTTTGCCACTCAGGTTCATATATGTAGTTGGTTTTATGCAAATAAATAGTTTATTTTTAATTTTTACATCAGCTCGTAAAGCATATCTATCTTGCTTAAAACTGGAGGAATATTTTTCTACAAAATAATCTAAAACGTCGAAACCTACATTATGTCTAGAATGTTCATATTCATAGCCAATATTTCCAAGCCCAACGACTAAATATGTATTATCTGCCATTGTAAATCAATCGAAATTTTTTGTTTCAACTAATTTTCCATTTTCATCATAAAAATACCATTTACCATATGGTTTCCCATCTTTGTAAGTACCTTTAATGCGAATGTTACCATTTTCATAATAGGTTGCACTTTCGCCTATTCTTATCCCATTTTCATATTTGCCCTCGGACCACAATTTTCCATTTGGGTGATAATATTTCCACTCGCCATGACGCAATTCATTATTTAGACCACCACTATATTGTAGTTTACCATTGGGATAGTATTCCTCTATTTTCACTTTATTATTATCTTTATCATAGTAATATACAACCTTTGGATTACCATCCGGATAAGATTCTTCTATTACTTTTTTTAATTCTTGTTTACAATTAGTAAATAGTGTGATAGTAAATAAAATGAAAATAAATTTTGTTATATTTCTCATTTTTTAAATCGTTTATTTAAAACTGTTAATACATCATTAGTTATATCTAAACTAGGATTAGCATAAAATATTGCTCCTTCATTAGAATATCCTAAAACATAATCAAAGCTATTTTCAGGAGGTAAATTTTTAACAGCACTTTTTATACTATCTAATATTTCGGTTTGCATAGACATTTGTAATTGTTGAATTTGAGCATCATATTGATCGCGAAGAGTTATGAGCTGTTGTTGTTCATTCATCAATTGTTGTTCACGTCTATTAGCTTCATCTTTAGTAATAATTTTGCCACTTTGCATATCATCTTGGTATGCTTGCATATTTTTTTGTAAGCTATTTTGCTTATTCATCAAATCTGTTTCTAATGAGGTTATCTGTCTTTGTAATCTATTCTGTAGAGTATCTACTAATGGATATTTAGACATGATAGTATCTACGTTAATATGAGCAATTTTACTAGAAGTGGCTGTAGTAATTGTTGATTTTGGAGATTTTTTTATTGGTACAAATTGTA
>JASEGF010000199.1 GCA_030017935.1 Bacteroidales bacterium
TGAATTCTCTGATGACCAAAAAAAATTACTCATAAATCTTATCAATAGTAATCCTCAAATATTATCAAAACTATTAAATAATGAAATTAGCCCAGAATTAGAATCTTTAGCATTGGAAAATGGAATAAAAATTTTCCCTTCTACATGGAAAGATTTCACAATGCGATGTAGCTGCCCAGATTGGGTGGTGCCATGCAAACATATAGCTGCGGTTATTTATTTATTCGCTAGCGAAATAGATAAAAATCCTTTTATTTTATTTAAATTACATGGGTTAAATCTTTTAGATGAATTTCGTAATGAAGGTGTAGATACTCAAAATACTAGTGTTGCAAATTTTGATAATTTTTTTACTAAATCTTTAAATAAAAATAATATCAGTATTGACAAGGCTAAACTGTATGATATAGATTTGTCAAAATTAAGTAGTGATAGGTCTTCACCATTTTTGCTATTAGCACCATCACCAGTATTTTATTCTGGAGATTTTAAAGGATTATTTACAAGAACTGCCGACAAACTATCAAATTATGTAGAAAAAAAATTTATTAATAATGAAAAAGTAAAAAATTTCAATATATTACCACTAGTTATAGACAGTGATATTCATTTTTTGATAGATGATAAAACATTAAAAATCAATGTTGAGCTTATATATAATGATCATAAAACACTTATTAGTATAGCAGATTTAATAGATTATTTCCAATTTATACAAGACAAACATTTATCTCTACTCAATAATTCATGGTTATTAATTTATAAAATTTATCTTTTTTCATTACAGCTAATAATTAAAAAATTATATTTCCCTAAAATCTCAAAACATAGTAGCGATCAATATGTACTGCAATATATTCCTGCAATTATAGAAGAATCAGTAAAAAATATATTTGATGAGTTAAGTCAATTTTTAAGTTTAGATATTATAAAAAAACAAATTAATTATCAGAAAGAATATCTAAAAGATCAAGGGCAAGAGTTAAATTTTATGTGTTCTATATTTATCAATTATTTTTATGAGAAAGCATACGAAGAGAAACAATTGCCCAAAGAATGGGATAGCCCTGATCTATATTATGGCATCAAAGAACTTTTCATCTATGGTGTATCTGATAATTTTGATTTATTCACCACTAGAGAGATACCACAGAGCATACATCAGTGGTTAAGTATTTTTGATATACATACACGCAGATTTATACCATTACTAAAAATTGACCTACCTGAGCGAGAGTTTGAGCCTGGCTTCAGATTATCTATACTCATCTCAGATAATGAGAAAGAGGATGCGATGGATATAAGGCTCAGAGATGTTTTAGAAAATTGGAAATATGATAATATAAAATTAGAAATACTAAAAGATATCAGCTTAATAGCTAATTATTTACCACAAATCAATGATTTATTGTCAGATACATCTAAGACAATAGTATGGTTGCCATTTGATGATTTCCCAGAAATATTAAACAACATTATCCCCTTAATTAGAATGTTGGGTGTTAAAGTCTTGCTACCTAAAGAATTACGAGATCTTGTACATCCATATTTAGCTGTGCGAGTTACTGGTTTCCCTGAGCTCAAACCTGATGATTTACTTACAAGAGAAGCTCTTTTGAAATTCCAATGGGATGTGTGCATCGGCGACGAGCGAATAGATGCAGAAGAATTTTTTGAACTTGTAGGTAATCTGAATGGTTTTGTAAAACTAAGAGATAAATATATTTTTCTAAAAGAATCTGAGATAAAATCTCTAAAAAAGAATTATGAAGATTTACAAAAATATGGTAAAATCTTCATACCAGAGGTAATAATGGAGGGCGAGAGCTTGGGGAATCAAATACATATAGACCCAGAGATACAAGATCGCTTGCAAAAAATGTTATCTGTAAAAGAAATTCCTATTCCACAAACTCTGAATGCTACACTTAGACCATATCAAGAGAGAGGTTATCGATGGTTAGTAAAAAATTCAAGATTAGGGTTCGGCAGTTTAATAGCAGATGATATGGGATTGGGCAAAACAATACAAGTGATTACACTACTTTTGCATTACCAAGAAATAGGATTGCTAGAACAAGCTCTGGTAGTCGTCCCCACATCCTTGATTTCTAATTGGGAACAAGAACTTTCTAAATTTGCACCTACATTAAAATATTATTCTTATTACGGTAATAAAAGGAATAAAGATTTTAGTAAGTATGATGTTATTATTACTTCATATGGTATTATTCGCAATGACTTAGACACATTCCTAGAAATGACATGGCAATTTTTGATTCTAGATGAAGCACAAAATATCAAAACTGTATCATCTAAACAAACTAAATATATCAAACTACTAAAAGCAGATATACATATAGCTATGACTGGTACTCCTGTAGAGAATCGCTTGACAGAATATTGGAGTATCTTTGATTTTATCAATACTGGCTATCTACCACCATACTATGAATTCAGAGATGAATATGTGAAACCGATACATTACAATCATGATATGGAATGTATAGAAAGGTTTAGACGCATTACATCACCATTCATTTTGAGAAGACTGAAAACTGATAAATCTATTATTTCTGATTTACCTGATAAAATAGAAAACAATTATTATACTAATATGACTAAAACACAGACTGCACTCTATGAAAGTGTAGTACAAACATCTTTAGCTAAATTAGAAGCTTCTATAGAAGAAAATAGAGAAGTATTTATTCTAAAACTAATATTAGACCTTAAACAAATATCTAATCATCCATATCAATTTCTCAAACAAGGTTCTAAACATTATTCTAAATCAGGTAAAGCAATGCTTTTGCTAGACCTAGTTGAAAATATTATTGAGAGTGGAGAAAAAGTTTTGATATTTACTCAATTTAAAGAAATGGGAGATTTGCTAGTAGAATTCATTAGAGATAAATTTGATCAAGAGCCATTATATTTGCATGGTGGTTGCTCGCGAGCACAACGTGATGATATGATTTGGAAATTTCAAAATAGTTACCCGCAAGTTTTTATTTTATCTCTTAAAGCCGGTGGTCTTGGACTCAATCTAACTGCTGCTAATCACGTAATACATTATGATCTGTGGTGGAATCCTGCTGTAGAAGCTCAAGCTGCAGATAGAGCTTTTAGAATTGGACAAAAAAAGAATGTAATGGTTTATAGATTAATCAATAAAGGAACAATAGAGGAAAAAATTGATATCTTGATAAATAATAAAAAAGAATTAGCTAACCTTACAGTAAATATTGGTGAGAATTGGATAGGAAACCTGAGCAATGAGGAACTTAAAGAATTATTGAGACTAGAGGGATGAGTTATGGTGACTGGGAGACTGGGAGAAGTGGTGATAGGTGATAAGTGATTAGTGATGAATGATGAGTGATAAGTGACTGGGTTACCGAGAGATGTGGAAAGAAAAGGAGACTTTATGATAAGGTGTGTGTTGGGATTTGATGATAACTTATAAACTGGCACATATTATTAAATTCTTACTTATCTAGTCGTCCCTTAAAAATACATTAAGCATTTTATTGTTAATAAGTTAAAGATAATTTTTCACTTAAAATATTGCAATATTTTGTAACATTGTAGCATAAAATTTACAAATGGGGGAGAGCAAGAAATTTTGTTTGGGAATTGAAAAAAGATAAAAGAAATTTACTTTTATGTTAGCTTTTCCCTATGCTTTAATTTCAACCTCATATACACATACCATGC
>JASEGF010000019.1 GCA_030017935.1 Bacteroidales bacterium
AAAAGGGCGAATACCAGAAGATGCAGTTTTATGTACCGGCACTAAATACGCATTTAGACACATAAGAAAGAGTAAAGTGAAACATAAAGAGATTGTAGGAGCCAAAAAGAAAAAACGAGGTATCTATAGCACAGCTATAGTGAAGGCTAAGTCAGAGGAATTCACTAAATGGATATATTCAAAGTTCAGGGGAGTAGCAACCAAATACCTGCAAAACTACATTATGTGGTATGTAGCGATAGTTAAATACCTATCAGAAGGCGTCATTAGTAATACTGGAAGAATGCTTAACCTTGCATCCTCTGATAGATTTGCATGGTATGAATATTTAAGAGTAAGTAAAATATCATATACTGTTTTAAACATTTGAAAAATGTTTGTATTATCTAATTCCCTCACGCCACCCCACTCATTTCCTTAAATATTCCCCCCTCTTTTTGCTAAATATTCTATTTTTTATTTCAAAAATTCTATTTAAGTTTGCAAAAAGAAATTTTAAAGGTTATGGCTAAAGAAAAGCTTTTTAATGAGTTTCCTCCTATTTCTGCGAAACAATGGGAAGATACTATAAAAGAAAGTCTAAAAGGTGCAGATATTTCTAAACTTTTTTGGAAAACAGATGAAGGCATTGAGGTGAAACCTTTTTATACTAAAATAGATTTAGAAGGACTTATTGATCTCACCTATTCACCTAATGTTTATCCCTATTTAAGAGGTTATAATGATAAAAAACTAAAATGGAATATAATTCAAAATATTGATGAGACTGACTTAAAAATTGCTAATGAAATAGCTATTAAATCCATTGCTAATGGTGCTGATGCTATTGAATTCGATGTACCTGATATTGATAAAATTGATGATTTAAACGTTTTATTGAAAAACTTAGATTTAGCCAATCACAGCATTCATTTTAGATCTTCTTACTCATATTCCATATTAGTTCAGGTAATCAAAGAATGGGCTCAAAAGAATAATTTTGATTTAAAATCATTAAATGGTTCATTTAACTTTGATTTTTTCGCATATTATTTGCTAAATGGCAATTATTACAATAGTTTTGATGACAATGTAAATGAATTAATCAGTTTATTTAATTATTTAAATAATTGGAATCCTGATTTTAAAATCATTAATATTAGTGGAGATATATACCATAATGCTGGTGCTAATGCAGTACAAGAGTTGGCTTTTTCTCTTTCTCAAATAGTAAATTATTTAAATATTTTAACTGATAATGGAATCTCTATTGATGAGGCTGTTAAAAGATTTAGAGTAACATTAGGGTTAGGTAGTACTTATTTTATTGAAATAGCAAAATTACGTGCAGCTAGATTGCTAATTGCTAAAATTTTAACTGCTTATGGGTTGCCTAGTGATAAAGCTAAAGTTACAATTCATAGTAAAACTGGCATTTTTAATAAAACTGCTTATGATGTATACAATAATATGCTACGCAATACTGTAGAAGCTATGGCTGCTATTATTGGTGGTGCAGATGATATAACTATTTTGCCTCATAATTTTACCCTTCAAAAATCTAATGATTTTAGCAGAAGAATAGCAAGAAATGTTCAATTAATACTTCGTGATGAAGCTCATTTCGATAATGTCATTGATCCAGCAGGTGGTTCTTATTTAATAGAAAATTTAACCAAATCTATAGCTCAGCATGCATGGGATCTATTCATCCAAATAGAGGATTTAGGTGGGTTTAGAACTGCTATGGAAAACTCGTGGATTAAAAATGAAATCGAAAAAAGTGCTGATAATAAATTAAATGCTCTTTTAAAAAGAAAATCTAATGTAATCGGTATTAATAATTATCCGAACCTTAATGAAACTATTTCTTCTAATCTCAAAAAACCTTTGATAAATAAAGCTAAAAATGATAATGCACTGAGAATTTTCAGAGTTGTAGAACCATTTGAAAATTTACGTTATCGTACAGAGCAACATACATTGAATGGTTATAAAAAACCTTTGGTTTATTTGCTCCCTTTTGGTGATATAACTATGCGTAACGCTAGAGCTAATTTTTCTCGTAATTTTTTTGGCATAGCTGGTTATGAAATAATGGATGCAGATGCTTATGATAATGATGAAAATATGCTTAAACAACTTTCTATTCATAATCCTGATATCATTGTATTATGTAGTAGCGATATAGAATATGGGACATCAGGGATTAATATTGCTAAAACTATTAGAGAACATTATCCCCAAAAAATACTTGTAGTTGCAGGTAATCCTACTGAAAGTATTGAAATATTAAAAGAAAATGGAATAAATGATTTCATACATATAAAATCTAATATTTTAGAAACTTTAGAAAATTTTCATAAAATATTAAATATTAAATAATTAATTTTCGTTTGAATTATTAAAACATTAAATATGAAACCTGATTTTAAAAAAATCAAAATTTTTGAAGATAATAAGCCTCAACAAAAATTAAATGCTGAGGTCATTCATAATAGTGCAGAAGGTATTCCTATTAAAAATTTTTATTCTTATGATGATATTGTAGAGTTGGAACATTTAGATTATGCTGCTGGATTACCACCATTCCTTAGAGGTCCTTATGCTACTATGTATGTGCAAAAACCATGGACTATTAGGCAATATGCTGGTTTTAGTACAGCAGAGGAAAGTAATGCTTTCTATAGAAGAAATTTAGCTGCTGGACAAAAAGGATTAAGTGTTGCTTTTGATTTACCTACTCATCGTGGCTATGATAGCGATAATGAACGTGTAGTAGGTGATGTAGGCAAAGCTGGTGTGGCTATTGATACTGTTGAAGATATGAAAATTCTATTTGATCAAATACCTCTCGCAGATATGTCTGTTAGTATGACGATGAATGGTGCTGTTATTCCTATTATGGCTTTTTATATTGTAACTGCTCTCGAGCAAGGTGCTAAACTAGAACAATTGAATGGTACTATCCAAAATGATATTTTGAAAGAATTTATGGTGCGTAATACCTATATTTATCCACCAGAGCCATCAATGAGAATAATTGCTGATATTTTCAAATTTACTTCTCAATATATGCCGAAATTCAATAGTATTTCAATTAGTGGCTATCATATGCAAGAGGCTGGTGCTACTGCTGTGCAAGAATTGGCATATACTTTAGCTGATGGATTAGAATATTTACGTACTGGATTAAAAGCGGGCATAGAAGTAGATAATTTTGCTCCTAGATTATCATTTTTCTGGGCTGCAGGCATGAATCATTTTATGGAAATTGCTAAAATGAGAGCTGCCAGATTGCTATGGGCTAAAATCGTTAAACAATTCAACCCCAAAAATCCCAAATCAATGGCTCTACGAACTCATACACAAACCTCTGGGTGGTCTCTTACAGCTCAAGATCCATTTAATAATGTTGCTAGAACATGCGTAGAAGCTATGGCTGCTGCATTAGGTCATACTCAAAGTTTACATACTAATGCTTTAGATGAGGCTATTGCCTTGCCTACAGATTTTTCAGCTCGTATAGCTAGAAATACTCAACTTTTATTACAAGAAGAAACTCAAATTTGCCGTGTAGTAGATCCTTTGGGTGGTTCTTATTATTTAGAAACTTTGACAGATGAAATCACTCATAAAGCTTGGGAACTTATTCAAGAAGTAGAAGAATTGGGTGGCATGACAAAAGCTATCGCGGCTGGCATACCTAAAATGAGAATTGAAGAAGCATCGGCTCGTCGCCAAGCACGCATAGATTCTGGTTTAGATATTATTGTTGGAATTAATAAATATCAACTAGAAAAAGAAGACCCACTACAAATTCTTGAAGTGGATAATACTATCGTTAGAGAAAAACAAATTCAACGTATCAATGAGGTCAAAGCTACCAGAGATAATGAAAAAGTACAACAATCCTTGAATGCTATTACTAAAGCATGTGAAACTGGAGAAGGTAATTTGCTAGAATTAGCTATAGAAGCTGCTAAATATAGAGCAACTTTAGGTGAGATAAGTTATGCAATGGAAAAAGCTTGGGGGCGTTATGTTCCAGAAATTAAATCAATAACAGGTGTGTATAGTTCAGAAATTAGTCAAAATGAAAGTTTTAGAAAAGCCCAACAATTAGCTGATGATTTTGCTAAATTAGAAGGTCGCAGACCACGTATTTTGGTCGCTAAATTAGGACAAGATGGTCATGATAGAGGAGCTAAAGTAATAGCTACTGCCTATGCTGATATTGGCTTTGATGTAGATATGGGACCACTTTTCCAAACACCAGAAGAAGCTGCTAAAATGGCTGTAGAAAATGATGTACATATTATCGGTATATCTAGTTTGGCAGGCGCTCATAAAGCATTAGTTCCACAAGTGATAGAAGAACTTAAAAAATTAGGACGTGAAGATATTATGGTGATTGTCGGCGGCGTAATCCCACCACAGGATTATCAATTTTTATTTGATGCTGGCGTGGTAGCTATCTTTGGTCCCGGAACTCCTATACCTGATGCTGCTATTAAATTATTAGAAATTTTAATAGCTTCGAGAAAATAAAATCTATTTATTACTATTACATTATTGCTTAATTTTATATAAGGTATAATTTACATAAAATAATTAAGTGAAATAATCGTTTAGATAATAATATTTTCTAGCGATTTATTGTATTAATACTACAACATTAAAATTAATTCTTAGTCAAAATTATTAACCTATAAAGGATTTTTTTTGATTATATTCTAAAGAAATATATTTAGTATTGAGACATTCATATTAATAATTTTTTTATTAATAAAAGGTCTAATTCTTTAAAATAAATTCATTAATTTTAAAAAAGTTTAAATTAAGTAATGATATATGAATTAAAAAAAATACAATTAATTCTTTTTAAATTACAACCTATAAAAGAAATTAATAAAAATTAAAATTTTAATAAATATTTCTATTAAATGTTCATTAATAATGAATTTAATCATTTAAAAATTATTAAATAAATATCATTACTTAATTTAAACTAATAATAAATGATTCTGTCAAGCGATTAATTAAGTAAAAATTAGCTATTAATATAACGATTAAATAAAATTTATTGCATTTTAAAAATGTTTAAATTTGGTAATGATATATGAATTTAAATAAATTACTTTTAATACCTTTTAAATTCTAGCTTATAAAGAAAATTAATTAAAAATTAAATTTTTAGAAAATAATTCTATAAAATAGTCATTAATAAAGATTTTAAGTATATAAAAATTATTAAATAAATATCATTAATTAATTTAAACAAATTATACATGATTTTGCCAAACGCTTAATAACAGATAGATATATCTTATAATTTAGCTATTATTAAAACGCTAAATCCATAGTATTTATTAATGTAAAATGCTATTATAATATAAACAATTCTTTTAAAAAATTGATGTATTCTAATAGAATCAGCGCTTGACTATGATTAGTTATTATTTCATCAGATAGAGTATTACCTAAAGGAAAATTTGTAATTTTATAAGGAAAAAACAACATAGACCCATAAGGTAAAATTAAATTTCTTTGCATTAACTCAGGGATATAAAACCATGGAGAAGTATCAAAATGTTGCTCATTTTTATAATCATATTTTATCACATACGAAGCTGCCAGTGGCTGTAATCTATATTGAAAATCTTGATGTAATATTATCAAATTACCAACCATTGCAATACCTATAATATTGTTTTTACTAATCACAGTATCAGTAGATACATCCCAAATATTAGGTCTATTATGAGCTCCCCAATCTTCTTTTTGTAAATTATAATCTTTGTAAGTAATAATTTTTCTGAAATAATATAATTTATTTATAGTATCTATTACATTATTTGTCAATAAAGGATATTGTCTATAACTGCTATCAAGAGTTATGAGTAATTTAACATTATAAATGACATCTGCTGGGTCGTAATATGTGATGAAATCACTTTTTTTATCAATTTCAGCAAGTTTAATTTTTCTTAACTCATCACCACGAGTATTATAATATGTTTTATTACTTATAGGTTGTCCATTTTTATATTCTATTTCCCAACGATTACCATTACCTATATAATAAACTTGCTTGCCATGATATTTTCCATTTTTATAATTATAAATAGCTCGCAAAGTACTATCCCTAAACATTTCTCTTACTTCACCATTAATTTTTCCCCATTTTATAGGTAAAGTACTAATAAGAGTATCATAATAATTACCTTCTATTATAGGATAAGTAATATCTAATTTCCCAAAGCCAGCAAAAACCTTACTCGTTGCGTTCTTCACTTTAGAAAATTTTATAATTCCAGGATCAATAAATTTAATTTTAATTTTTGAATTTTGTGAACTAAATATCCACTTACCATAAGGATGAGAATATTTATACTCCCCAATAATTTTTAAATTGTTAATATCTGAATAAGTAAAATTGCCATCAATAACTCCATTTTTTAAATTATAAAAAATAGTATCAAAAGCAGAAATATATACGTTAGATTTATTTATGATATCTTGATGAACAAAAGCTTTATTCAGAGGTATCTCTTGAGCAAATAAAGAAATCGTAAATATTATATTAAAAAAGTAAATAACAAATTTTTTCATTAAGCTTTTTTAGTCTTTATTGCCAATTTTTTAGATTTATTTGCCTTAATAATAAGCCAAATGCCTGCAATAATAAATGGTAAGCTCAACAATTGTCCCATATTTAATCCAATAGTATTTATTAAATTAGTTTCGAAACCCACTTGTGGTAATTTGATAAACTCAATTAAAAATCTTGCTAAAAAAGTTAAGAGTAACATCCATCCTATAGCCAAACCACGTGGTAAATTACCATTATATTTTTTGTACAAGTAAAAAAGGAAAATAAAAATTAATAAATAAGCAAGTGCTTCATAAATCTGAGTAGGATGACAAGGTATAGTTTGCCCATCTCTCACAAAAATAAATCCCCAAGGTAGCTCTGTAGGTCTGCCATATATCTCACTATTAAATAAATTACCCAACCGAATAAAACTCCCCGCCAGAGCAGTAGGTATAGCCATTCTATCTAAAATATATAAGTAATCTTTATTAAAAGATTTACGAGAATATAAATATAAAGCTATCAAAAGGCCAATAGCGCCACCATGACTAGCTAATCCACCATGCCAAATAGCAAAAATTTCTAAAGGATGACTAAAATAATAATCTGGTTCATAAAATAATACATGTCCTAATCTAGCTCCAATTATAGCTCCTAAAATAGAATACCAAAATACCTTATCTAACTCACTCAAAGGTACTTTTTCTTTTTTGAAAAAATACCTAAATAAATAATAGCCAATTAAAAATCCTAAAGCAAATAAAATACCATAATATCTAACTTGCAGAGGTCCTAAACGTAATAATACAGGATCTACATTCCATACAATATAAGCAAAAAAAGACATAAATTTTTTTGCAAATATAAATAAAAAGAAAAATTTGGAAGAATATTAAATTTGGTTATATAACATTTTGAATGGGTAAAGATTAAACTTTTTTCAGGGCTAAAGCCCACACCTCTTTCTTTGATAATAGTAGTGAGTAGATAGTAGTGAGTAGATAGTAGTGATTAATGCTAAATCCCATTCATCTCTATTTCGTATTCCCTGACCTAATGGTCAGGGTTAATAGTCTACTCTTTGTGATCTTTGTGTAATATCTTAGTGTTCTTTGTGGTAAAATAATTAACACACTAAAAAATGTTATGGAACCATATCTTTTTTGTAAAAGTTTTTAAGTCCCCTCTATCCTTAATCTAAACGTATTTTATATATATTCTCTTTGATAATCGTTTTGTAAACTAATTTTTTTAATTAGTATTTTATTAATCCTTTTATTGTTTCATTATTAATATATCGTTTTACGTTTGTGGCAGCTTGTTTTGCTCCATCTATTAAACTATTCGGTACTACTGAAGAATTGTGTGGTGAACCAAGAAAATTGGGTAATTCAAAAAATGGATAATGTATCTCAAATTTACCATATTTGAATGGTTCTATCCACCAGGCGTCTATTCCTGCACTGAATTCTGGATGGGTACTTAAATGTTCATAAAGATCCTTTTCGATTATAATATCACCTCTAGCTACATTTATTAATATGGCATCAGATTTCATAAGTTCTAGTTCTCTTTTCCCTATTAGTCCTTGTGTTTCTTTATTCAATGGTATAGATATCAGTAAAATATCAGAATTTTTTAAAACAAAATCTATATCGTTTAGAGTACCAATAAATTGAACGCTATCATCAGTTTTTCCACTCGTATTTATAGCATATATATTTACATCAAATGGTTTCATGAGTTTAGCAGTTTCTTTACCGATAGATCCGTATCCTATTATACCTAGATTAGAGCCATGCACATAATGTGTCATGCTTTTTAGTTGGTCAAAAATGCCTTGAGTTAGCAAATTATGATATATAGTTAATTTCTTAGCAAGTGCCAATATCATTGCTAATGCATGCTCTGCCATTGGCTTAGCATATGCTCCTTGATTAGATGCTATTATTGTTTTTTTGGGGAAATCATTAAAGTTTAAATGATCATATCCTGCAGATAATAATTGGACAAATTGTAAATTTTTTAAAGTATACATATCTACATCTTCAAGTTCTAATGTAGGATTCCATGAGAGCAATATATCACTTTCTGATAGGATTTTTTGTCTTTCTTTTATATCTTTAACATCATGTAGGAAAAATAAATTTTCCCCATTTAGAATGTTATTAAATACAGATTTTTCTTCATCTGTAGCGTGATAAGTTATAGCAATATTGTGTGTCATTTTTTATACAAATATAGAATTTTTATCAATAATAATTATTATTTCTGATTAAAATCATATTTCCATTAGTAATATGATTTTGTGATTTCCCTAGAATTTACTAATTTTGTAATATGAATAATAAAATAGAGGATTTTTTTAGTAAAGAGAATAAAAATCCTGCTTTTAATGAATTATTTAAATCAATTGCTAAGTTTCAAAATATCCAGCTATCTCAGGTAGCGGGTGCCTTTTCGTCAGTAATAATTTTAATTTTTTATAAAAAATTATTAAATCAACAAGGTATTTTTATCGCAAATAATGAAGATGAAGCATTACAGATATACAATAATCTGGATTATTGGATTGAGCAGTTGCAGCTAACCGATAAATTACAACTTTTTTATCTACCATCAAGTTTTAGAAATTTTGATGCTTTTACAATTGTAACTTCTAATGAGTCAATGAGATTGCGATGTTCTGAACAACTAAATAATGCTAAGTCATCTTCGTTAATTATTTCTTATCCAGAAGCTATTGTCGAAAAAATACCTAAATCTTCCCATATTATAGAACATACTACTAAGATAAAAGTTGGTGAAAACATTGATCTGGATTTTCTCATCGAGCTATTATTAGATTACGGTTATGTAGAGGTGGATTATGTGTATGAGCCTGGTCAATTTGCTAGACGTGGAGCTATATGTGATGTGTTTTCTTTTGATGCTGATGAGCCTTATCGTTTATTATTTAATGACGAAAAACTATCACATATTAAACTTGTCGATGCTGCCTCGCAAATGAGCACTAGAGAATTATTCAGTATCAATCTAATGAGTTCATTAGATGATATTAATGATGATAAGGTTTCTATTTTAAGTTTATTGAAAAATCAGATAATTTGGACTGATAATCTTGATATAATTCTAAATAATTTAGAAGCTTTTTATTATAGTCTACCTGACGAGATGGTTGATGATTTTGTTGATTTTGATGAGTTTACCCAGCAATTAAAAACTCTAAAGAAGATTAATTTTTCCAAAGACACATATGCCAATAATGATATTTTAATATCATTTAACGTTAAAGCATTACCTGTTTTTCCTAAAGTTTTAAAAGATTTCTATGATTTTTGTAAAGAAAAAATAGAAAGCGGATATACTATTTATTTCACAAGTCCACACTATCCTGCATGGGAACGCATGCAAACTATATTTGATGATATGGATATAGAGTATAATGCAGAAATATCACCTCTGATTCATTATCTACCTACTGTATTTAATGAAGGTTTTATAGATGATGATACGAAACAAATCATTATTCCAGAGCATCAACTTTTTAAAAAATATTTAAAACCTAGATTACTCAATAAAATTCAAAAAAGGAAAGTTGCTGATTTAGAAGAGATGATGGAATTGCAACCTGGTGATTTCATAGTACATGTGCAGTATGGTATAGGGCGATTTGCTGGATTAGAACAATTAGAAATTAATGGTAATAAGCAGGAAGTACTAAAATTGATGTTTAAGGACGATGATGTTTTATATCTGAGTATACAATCTATGCATAAAATTACTAAATATGTAGGATCTGATTCTAATCTACCTACTCTTAGCAAACTGGGAAGTGTAACTTGGCAAAATAAGAAAAATAAGCTAAAGAAACATATAAAAGATATTGCTAGAGAGCTAATAAAATTATATGCTCAAAGAAAAGCTATGCAAGGTTTCTCTTTTCAAAAAGATAATTATTTGCAAATAGAGTTAGAGTCTAGCTTTGAATATGAAGACACTCCCGATCAATTAACTGCTACAGAGGAAGTGAAAAAAGACATGGAGAGCAGCTATCCTATGGATAGATTAATATGTGGTGATGTGGGTTTTGGTAAAACAGAGATTGCTGTTAGGGCAGCATTCAAAGCTGCATTAGATGGGAAACAAACAGCTATTTTAGTGCCAACGACTATTTTAGCTTTTCAGCATTATATGACTTTCGCAGAGAGATTAAAAGATTTACCTGTAACAGTGGATTTTATCAATCGTTTTCGTACAAGCAAAGAACAAAAAGAAATCTTAAAACAATTAGCCGAAGGTAAAATAGACATTATCATTGGTACTCATAGATTGCTAAGCAATGATGTTAAATTTCATGATTTAGGTCTTTTGGTTATCGATGAAGAGCAAAAATTTGGTGTGGTTGCTAAAGAAAAAATAAGACAATTAAAAGCAAATGTAGATACTCTATATCTATCTGCTACTCCTATACCTCGTACACTTCAGATGTCTCTAATGGGCGCTAGAGATATTAGTGTTCTTAGAACTCCACCACCTAATAGACAACCTATTCATACTGAAGTGAGAACTTTCGATGCTAATTTTATTAAAAATGCTATAGAAAGTGAATTAGAACGTGGTGGACAAGTATTTTTTGTACATAATAAAATTGATACTATTGCTGATATTGCAAATTTAATACAAAATATAGTGCCTACTGCACGTGTAGGTATAGCTCATGGTCGCATGAAAGCTGAAGAAATAGAAACTGTTATTATGGCTTTTCTAGAAAGAGAAATAGATGTGTTAGTGGCTACTACTATCATAGAGTCTGGCATAGATATGCCACTAGCTAATACAATTTTTATAAATGATGGTCAAAATTTTGGTTTAAGTGATTTACATCAATTGCGTGGAAGAGTTGGTCGCAGAAATCAAAAAGCTTTTTGCTATATTCTCATTCCACAAGCTACATTTCTGTCTACAGTTGCTCAAAAAAGGTTAAAAACTATTGAAGAATTTAGTGATTTAGGATCGGGCTTTTCAGTAGCTATAAAAGATTTAGAAATACGTGGTGCGGGCTCTATTTTTGGAGCAGAACAGAGTGGTTTCATAGAGGATGTGGGCTATGAAATGTATCAAAAAGTTCTAGATGAGGCTCTAATAGAGCTTCGCCAAGAAATGAATTTACCTATTAATGAAAAAGATTTAAATATCCCATCATCCGAGATAACTATTGATACAGATCGCAGTATTTTAATTCCTGAATTTTATGTGCCTACTAGTCTAGAACGTATTAAATTATATAGAGAATTAAATGATTCTAACAGCGAAAAAGATTTATTAGAAATCATAGAAAAAATAAAAGATCGTTTCGGTGCTTTACCACCTGAGACAGTAGAATTGATAGATGCTATTAGACTCAAGTGGTTAGCTAATCAATTATATATTGAAAAAATTACTCTGTTCAAAAATACACTTACCTTATACTTTTCTTCTAAAGATTTTCTCAAAGATAAAATTTTACAAAAATTACCAAATATTTTAGATTTCATACAAAATCATCCTAAAAGTACTAATATGAAACAAGACACCCATAGACTTATTCTCAGTATAGAACATACACATAATTTTGAAATGGCTAGGAAATATTTAGAAGAAATTTTAGAAAATACTGTTGAAACACTTTCTAAAGTGCCTCAGCTTGATTAATTATAAAAATTCCATTGCAAACCCCATCTGAAAGACATATCTCGCATTGGATAACCTACTATCGGCATATATTGTCTAGTTTTAAATAACCCATCAGTGAAATTTTCGAATTGAGCAAAAATCACTGCTTTTTTTATTTTCACTTGTAAATATAACGAAGGATAAATAAAATTACCTAATTTATCTTCACTTGTCTCAAAATATTGAATATTTGGATTCCATTTAGGAGCATAATATTTCGTAAAATATAAAAATTCAATACCCGTTTTTAAATATGCATTACCTTTAAAAAGTGATGTGTGATAATAAAACGCATCTCTTGTGAGCCATAATGGTACTGACAAAGTTTTACTATCAAAAGGATATTGTAAAAGATTATATGATTGTATAACAAAATGTTTACCTAACTTAAATTCTAAATCTAGCTCTAATCCTGCAAATATCATAGATTTTGTAAAATTTGTATTCCCATTTAAATCAAAAAATAATTTATTATCTAAATATCCACCAAATATAGATATAGAGCCAAATTTATTCTTATTCCCAATTCTCGCCCATAATAGATCTGTGTCTGGTAATTTATTAGTATATTTATAATATTTTCCTAAAAAATGAGAATAAATATATGGCTGAGAAAATTTTTTATAACCTATTTCATAAGAAATAAAAGGTAAATCACCTCTAAGGACAATTTTATTATTTTTATATTTACCAAAATAATATTGCAAATCCAATTTAACTAAATTTCTATAGTTAATAATAGCATTTATTGTATGAAAATTTGGTTTTGTCTTGATGCTATCCATCTTGTATTTACCTATAGAATAGTTGTAGCTTAGATTTACTTCCCAAATATTATTATTAAAATTAAATCCTAATTTATTATTTAGCTGCCAAACATGTAAACTGTCAAATACGCTATCATTGAGCATTACAATATTAGGAGAATAAAAATCCAAAGTTGGTGTAGGGTCTTCATATTTAAAACTATATTGTGAATATGAAATATGATGAAAAACAGATATTGACTTGCTAAAATTATAAGAATGAGAATAAAAATAATCAGAAGTTTTATGAAAAGCACTAGCATTTTTTAGCAAAACATCGAGTAAAATACGATCTGTTTTTGCAGAGTCCGTAAATGAACTGATATCTTGGATACCACCATTCTCTTTAGTAGTTCTATTTTGTTGCAATATACCTAAGTAATAATTATATTTTTTATTTTTAGTATTACCAAAAAAAGTAGAATAAAATTGATTTTGCCTCGCTGAGGAATTAGTATAGGTAGAATTAGCTGCGAAGGAACGGTAAAAAAAATTAAAATGTGCTATGTCTGATATGGGCATGGTGAAATGTGCCTGGAAATACTCTTCTCTAGAAATACCCTGCATAAATCTAGCTTGCATAATAGCTGTATCAGAGCTAATAAGTGGTAGATTTTCAATATCAAAAAAACCAACAAATTGTAAATATGGCAATTTAATATTAGAAATTCCAGTTGTATTCAATAGATCTGGCAAATATGCTGGATAAGAAACCCCGCCAACAAGGTCATTAGTGAGCATATATTTATATTCTTTATATGGAGAAAAATAAAAAAAATGTATTGTATCGAGATCATACCTAGCACTATCTACTTTCATGAAATTGTTTTCATAGCTCCATTTATATGCATTAGCATGCTTAATAGTAATAGTATCTTCTATCTGAGAATAAATTAATCCAGATGATAGTATGGAGATTAATAAAATTAGTATTAATGTTTTCTTCATTAAGTGCAAAATTACTAATACAAATTAAAAGCAAAAAAATAAATTGAGTTCTATAACATTTTATTTGGGTAATTTTATAAAAATAAATTTTATTAATATTGTACGGTTAAATATTAACCACAGAGTTCTCAAAGAAGGCACAAAGAACACAGAGAATAATAGAATTAAAATGGTTATAAATGCACTTTGTGAACTTTGTGTAATGTCTTAGTGTTCTTTGTGGTAAAATAATTTACCCACAATAAACGTTATAGAATCAAATAATATAAACATCAATGATTAAAATTCCATACATTGTAGTGATACTCGGTGCTACCGCTACTGGTAAAACTAAATTAGCTGTCAGATTAGCCCAAAATATTGGTGGCGAGATTATCAGTGCAGATAGTAGGCAGATATATAGAGGGTTAGATATAGGTACTGGCAAAGATTTGCAAGAGTATAAAATAGATAATTGTGAGATTTCTCATCACCTCATTGATATACGAACAATTGATGAACCATATAGTGTGTATGATTTTCAAAGGGATGCCATTCAATCAATTGAGCAAATAATAAATAGTAATAAAATACCAATTATTTGTGGCGGTACTGGATTGTATATTGAAGCTTTATTGCTTAATTACCAATTTTCTACTTTTTCTCAAAATGAACTTTTGAGAGCTAAACTTTCAAACTTGAGCATAGTAGAGCTTGAGGATCTATCTAAACAGCTAAATATCAAAAAAAATATTGAAAAAAATAATAGACATCGATACATTAGAGCTATAGAAATAGCCATACAGGAGCAAAATAATATTTTACAACAAAATGATTTAGAATATGAAATAGAAAAAAATATTGTTTTTGGCATTAGATTTCCAAGAGAAATATTGAGAGATAGGATATATAATAGATTAATAGCTAGGCTACAAAATGGTATGATAGAGGAAGTAAACGATTTGCTAGCACAGGGAACTAATCCTGAAAAACTAATATCTTTAGGATTAGAATATAAATACATCACTAAATATTTATTAGGTGAATTGACTAAGGAAGAAATGGTGAATAAACTGTACATTGCCATTTGTCAATTTGCTAAACGGCAAGAGACATGGTTTAGACGCATGGAACGCAGAGGAATAGATATTCATTGGATTAATGGGTTAGATACTGATGATGATAAAATAAATGAAATGCTAGAATATATTTAAAATGAGCAAAGATTTAAGTTTGAAAATTTGAATTATGAAAAAGATTATTTTAAAAAATACTCATTAATTTTACCTAGTAAAAATATTTTTATGAAAAAGGTAATAATATGGACTTTAATAGTTCTAATTATCGTTGCAGTAACAATATTTTACATGCGAATCAATGAAAATGCGAAATATAAAAATAAAGGAAATATATTAATAGAAAGAATAGAGAGTTATAGACAAAGGCATGGGGAACTCCCTGATAATGTCAAAGAATTGGGAATAGAAGAAGAAATGGGAGAAGGTCCTTATTATGAGAAAATAGATAGTGTTAAATATATTGTTTACTTCAATATTGGTTTTGATAATGCATTTATATATTATTCTGATACCAAAAAATGGGAATGGACCCCTTAAAAAAAGCCATGAAATTCGATTTTTTTGATTTCATAAAATGAAAAGGCTTAATTACATAAATTTTTTAATTATGTAATTTATTCAAAAAAATTCATTAATTTTAGCTAAAAAAATATTGTTTTATGCACACCGCAAAGAGCTGGAAAATGAGGCCAGCTATACATAATTGTAATTTAAAAGGTAATCCTTTTACATTAATTGCTGCAAAGTTCGATAAACATACCTACAAACTAATTTTGAAAAATGGATTTTAAAAATGTTGCTTTAATCTTATTTTTATTATCATTATTAGTAAATTATAGTAGTGGTGGAAAATCATACCATAAAGAATGTTTGTATTCGGATTCTATTAATATAAAAACTTATTATGGAGATAGAGATTTTTGCCTCTCAGGTAATAGATTATTTCCAAATCCATGTTTGGGAGACGAAGAATCTTTTAATATAGCAGAAAAAACAAATATTTTTTTGATTCTTGAAAAATCAGATACATTATATGTACTATCAGGTAAGGATATATTTTCAGATAATCTGGATACAAATCAATATTTACCAATCATTAATGATTCAACAATTAATATTTTTTATAGTAAAAAATATCAAATAGTTAAGGATCCTGATCCACCTGAATGGACAGCGATAGTAAATGAAAAAGATTCCATTATTGTGAGGTTGGTAAAAGATAATTCTTCCCCTGATTGGGTTTACGGAATAATAACAGACACTATTTTCCAATTTAAAGATGGGTTAAAAATAGGAATAGATAAGAGCAGATTTTTTCAGATACTTGGAATTGATTTTATGTATGACAAAGAGGACTTTACAGTTATTTTAACAAGTATGTTTGAAAGTAATGTTTCTTGGTATTATCGTTATTATTGCTCAAATTATACCGATGAAATTTATTGCCACCCAGATGGTTTTCATCTAAGAATTTATCTTAAGTATATTCTTATGTTTAAAAATAACAAACTTGTGGAAATAAAAATATACTCATAATCTGAAACTTATTAGTATTAAAAGCACCTCGCTAAACCGGCGCTTTTTTATATATAAGCCTGTTTAGTCTTGAAATTCCTTATATATGCCTCAATCACGTTAAGGAGTTCTGTTTTTTTGTCACTGGGC
>JASEGF010000001.1 GCA_030017935.1 Bacteroidales bacterium
GGTTAATTATTTTACCACAAAGGGCACCAAGATATTACACAAAGTTCACAAAGTGACATTTTTAAGCCTTTTAATTCTTTTATTCTCTGTGTTCTTTGTGCCTTCTTTGAGAACTTTGTGGTTAATATCTAACTATCCAGTAATAAATAAAATTCATTTATATAAAATTACTCTTTTTTAATCTTTACCATTATAAAACGTTATAGAACCAAAAAAGGGGTTAAATATAATTTAACCCCATATAATTTAAAAAAATAGAATAATTAAAATAATACCTTAACACCAAATTGATGAGTACCAGAGAAAGGATCAGATAATCTATAAGCATATTCAAATGCCAAAAAAGAAGATTTATCCTTATTTAAAGGAGCTTGTATAGTAGCACCAAAAGCTGGTCCTGTATAAGCAGTTGCTCTATCATCAGTAGTTGTTATACCTTTTTCGTAACAATATGAACTTCTCACCATAAAGATATCTTTATAATTATATTCTAATCCTAAAGAGAACTGATCACGTGAGAAAGCATTAGAAATGAAAGCACCACCTAAAGATAGTAAATGATTTTCTACATTTTCTTGTAGATGGAAAATATAACCTGCACTAATTAGAAGTTGAGTAGGCAATTCAAAATTTTCTGATCTATGTTCTACAGTCATAGTAACGTCATTACCAAAAACATTACCTCTGAAAGAAAAACCGTCACCAGTGAAACGTAGAGCAGGACCTATATTTCTAAGAGCTATACCAAGTCTTAGATTTTCATTTGATGAAGGTATATATTGAATACCAGCATCTATAGCTATACTAGTAGCCCCCAAATCAGCAATAGCTTCGTTAATAATTTTAACGCTAGCACCTACATGAATTGAGCTAGAAAAAGAATGAGCAAAACTAGCAGTAATATTCAAAAAGCTAGGAGTATAATAACCTATACCACCTTCTGGTTTATCAGGAGTAGTTATCATAATGTCTCCGAAGCTCATAGTCATTAGTCCTAGAGCGATGACACTATTTTGTTGTTTGCCTATTTTAGTACTTAATCCGAAAGAATTAATAGTTATACCAGAGCCTTTAAGCCATTGTGTGTTAGCAAAACCGACATCAATTTTATTTGTAAAAGCTGCACCTGCTGGATTTAAGAATATAGCTTCGAAACCAGTAACTTGGCTCATATTAGCCAATCCCCAACCAGCGCTTCTAGGAAAAGGATTTATCAATAATTCAGAAGCTCCAGCTTCACCGACTCTATCTTCGTTTCCAGCAAACATAATCACTGGAAGTATCATGAGGATACTTATTACAAAACTTAATTTATATTTCTTCATAATTAATTATTTTAAATATTAAAATGCATTTAAGTCAATAGGTCTGAGAGCTCCGAACCATTTTATAACTTTTTCGCCAACACCTGGAGCTTTAACATGAATAAGATATAAACCACCAGAAATAGGTATGCCAGCATGATTTTTTAAATCCCAATCTAGGAAAGTAACATCCGGATCATCTTTAGAATATTGTCTTATCAATTGACCACTAGTAGAATAAATGCTAATAGTACATTTAGAAGGTAAATTAGTAATACGTACTCTATTATCAACTTGATTTGTTTCGTAGGAGTTCCATGCATAGTAAGGATTAGGAACTATATTAATTAGATCTAAAGCATCCTTAGCAGTTTGTAAATCTCCTTTAACTGTAACCAAATTAGCAGTACTAAAAGAATACATCGGATAATTCCCATTTTGAGGATTTGGATTATTATTTGCAGAAGCAGGTGTAGAGTAAAATTTATCATAAGGACGTTTAACTCTAAATCTAATCTTAACTTCATTATCTAACCAGCGTTCATTTTCTACAGAAAGAGGTATGCCTACCCACATAACATTTTCCCATACTCTACTTTTTCTTACTGGATTACTATCATTTAATTTTTCATAAATCCATTTACCTCCATCATAAGCAGGTGGATATCTATCCAAAGATGGGCTATTATCACCATTATGACCTACTATATATACAAAATGTTTACCACCTAATAATAATTGACCTAGATTTGTCATAATTCTACTGGTAGGATTAAAAATCATATCATTACCATTTTCACCTGCTAACCAGGAATCTTCACCGAAAATGATATTCAATCTTTCACCCGTTTCAATATTAATAGCGTAACCTGGGAACCAGCCCATACCTGTTGCATAATCATATGTAGGATCAGGATTTCCATTTTTATCAACAGATGTAGCTTTTCTAGGAGTCATTTTAGAAGCACCACCTTGTGCTAGAGTAGGATCATCACATGTTTCTATAACAACGCATCGCGTCCATTTACTTTTATCCGGAGTGATTACTAAATCTACACTTGCAAGATCAGATAATTTATTAAAAGAAATAAATTGCTGCATACCACCGCCGATAGGGTGATCTGCATTTTTAGAAACCAATCTGTATGGTGCCCATGTACCACCAAGGATTTTCTCATAATATTGTTGTGGATCCAACCAATTACTAGGATCATAATCACTTTCAGCTGAATTATCAACATTATCTAAGGTACCAGAACGTATCCAATTTAAAAGACTAGAACCTTCCTCATCAGGCACACCACTTAACCATCTATGAGTACTATCTTTAAATGTCATCGTAGCTTCTAACAATCCATTAGTAGCATCATCTGTATTACCAGGATACAAACATTGTTCTATAGTTATGGAGATACCTAAATCTAAAAATAATTGTTCGTTATTAAAAGTAATAGTTTTTTGTGAATTATGCGTACTCATTAAATTACCACCAGGATTATATACTTCTAAGGTCCAACCAATATTACCATTTATAAGATCAGTTTGGCTAACAGTATTATCAAATTTTAATGTATATCTAGCATCAACAACATTTAAAGGATCAACAACTTTGACATTTATAGGACCACGTCCAGCTTTATACTTTAATTCAGTAACAAAATTATTAGCAAGAATTTCATTTTCACTTTCAGAGGTAATATCCAAAACATTAGCACCATTACCTTGACCTTCTATTCTAGTAATTTCTACACCATCCCCATAATTGGCATTATAAACAGTACCACTATTTTCTGGTTCTACTATATGAGGTATAGCAGTATAAACTTGAATATTTTTACGTCCCATTAGATATGGTAAAGGTTGACCATCAATAGATCCTAAAGCACCTGGTATATGAGAATATTTTTTAAACTCATTATACGCATAAGCCACTACCATATAGTAATATTTCTTATTATTTATTAATCGTTTATCACCACTAGCAAATTGATCTTCTAATAATCTAAATGAGTGCTTGATACCCTCATTAGCACCATTGACTTCTTCTACTGGCACCATAGCATCTAGATCTTCATTATAATAAAAATTAATTAATCTAGAAACAGAATCTTTAATATCACATTGAGCAACAAGTCTAGCTTTAGTAGCATCATGTATATCATTAGCTGTTACAGTAATATCTTTTACCTGATAAATTTGATACCCTTGAAATCTATATACTGAATCATATTTTTGATCGGGAGGGGTGCCAATAGGAGATACGATAGATGGATCTACTTCAGCATAATCTTCATTAGCATTATTAGAAGTTGGTTTATTAGTAATGAAAATTATTAATTCTCTATTTAATTCTTGTATAACTAAATCTGGAGCATCAGGACCATCAAGAACTTTAAAACAATTCTCAAATAAACGTTGACATTTATCATCAACTTTTCTTAACAATTCTACTGAGGCAAAAGGGCCACCGCTAGTAGCTCTAGCCCAAGGAAGACCTACAGTTACATAATTTAATGCACCTGGACGTAATGTGAAAGGACCTGCAGACTGCATAAAACGACGGTCATTTGGCAGATTGCCTGCTGTTTGTTCAGTCCACTTTTTTTGACCATTAGGCGGTAAACCACCAGTTCCCCAATTACAAGGATCAGTTTCATCAGGAAACATAAAATCGCATTCAGGACCATAAGCACCAGAAGAAATATGAGCATTGCCACCATATTGCATTTTAGTATTATCTTTCCAAATCCCTTTTAAGAAATTATAATATTCAATAGCTATATCAGGGTCTGTCATGTATTCAGGCACACCAGTAGAATTATTATGGTAAACAAAACGTCTCATACCGAAACGTTCATTATCTATAATCCCATCACCAAAATTAACTCCATTAATACTTTCATCACATATTTGTTCCTGAATCACATTACCATTACCATCTATGTAAACATTATATTTAGGATTATCTACGCCATCAGGATCCATATATGGACCTTGGAAAAAGTCTATACCTATAGCCGGAGGTTGATCACCATAAGCTTCTATCTGACCTTGTCCATCTACAGCTAACCCATTATAGCAATAACCTAGCCCTCTTTGTACATCACAACCTAAATAATCATCCCTTGCAAAGCCTAGATCTGGATCTGTCCATAAAGACATGTAAGTTTCATAAAGAGTATATGTAGATCTATTAATAATTTCGAAACTATAAAAAGTCATATTATTGATTTCATCATTAGTAGAGAAAGCAAAAGCTTGAGCACGTATCTCTAATCCAATCTGCTGACCTTGAGTTTCAGTATGTATATTACCTCTATCATTGAATACCCAAAATAGAGTTTGATCACCTTTGAGTACCTGGTCAGCCATTATACCACCAAAAACATAACCACTGTCAGTTTCTATAGTTGGCAGATTTTGTTTACACAAACTATTATCTATGTCATAATAAGGATAATCTCCGTCACCAGGGTTATAAACACCATCTCCATTATTATCAAAGAAAGGAGCTATATAAAACGATTGTCCTTGAGTAGGATCTCCATGAGCAGGATAATTAAAGAAATATTGAGGTATATCATAAGATAAAATATTACTAGAATCTTCTGCCCACCAGAGTAGAAAATTATCAACGTCCTTTCTATATATTGTCCAGATTTTATCCCATCGTGTACATTCATCTGATGTTATAGTAGCACCATCGAGAGATAAAGGACCAGGGAAAAAATCTACACCTACTTGTCTATATCTTTGAGCAGCCAATTTTAATTGACCATTGACATCTATACCACCGATCCATAGAGCACCAGCGAACATAGAAGTTTTTTTAGAACCCTTAGGAATTTCATACATAGCAGTACCCTGGGCACCGCTAGTATTAAGGTCCCACCACATATCACCACCACTATTAATACGCGCTCTTACGTTATTTATATTTAGCTCAGTATAAAAAGATCCTGCTAAACATCCAGCAGCTGCTTCTTTTAATTCATTTGTACTAATGGTACTTTTATTTTTCCCAGCAGTAGGAACATTTTCAGCCATAATAAGCCCTACCAAAAGTGCTAGGATGATTGTTACAAATACTTTTTTTATCATATTATTCATTTTTTTAAATTAAAATCCTATTTGAACACCTAAATGAATTCTTCTAGGTAAACTGTAGTTATAAGGACTATCTACAGCTATTCTATATAAATCTCTAAAAGCTTGCTCATCTAGCTGAGCTTGTATACCACTCTGATATTCTGGAGCAGATAAATAACCATCATCATCAGGATTACCAGTAGCACGATATACTGCAATGACATTCTTAGTATTTAAAACATTTAGAACCTCTAAATATACATCTAAATACATTTTTTTATTAGAATTTTCAGGCTTTTTACTCATTTTTATGTAGAATTCTTTATCTATTCTCATATTTACAGTAAAACTCCAAGGCATTCTAGAACCATTAATGGATCCTAATAATATATATTGTCCACCACCTATTAAAGCAGAAACAACATTACTAGATCTACTATATGGAGTACCACTGCCACCTAATAATTGAAAATTTACACCAAAATTTTCTAAAATTCTAGTCTCTTTTACTTTAGTTTCACCATTCTCAACAACTTTTTTAGTGATTTTTGGTCCATTATAATTTTTTCCACTACCATATCTATAGTCAAATACTAAAGAAAAAGCGTGTCTTTGATCATAATCTAAAGGATAGATGGTACGTAAATTTGGTTGTCCAGTTGCTAACAAATTGTAACCTGAGGTAGCAGATGATCCAGTACCTTCAGCAAATTGCAATGTATAAGAAGCTTTAAACCAAATATTGTTAGAACGTCTCTGATCAAAAGTAACAGTAAATCCTTTTACTGTACCAAAATCTATATTATTATATGACATATAATCTATTGGATAAGCACCAAAAAATTGATAAAGTTGTACTAAATCTCTAACTTCTTTATAATATGTACTAAGTTTAATAGCAGAAAGTTCACCAACCATTTGTTGGAAGCCAACTTCATAATCTATAGTTTTTTCTGGTTTCAATGCTGGATTGCTAAAAATACTACCACCACGAGTTTGAGCAAAATAATAATTAGTAGGGTCTAAACGTAAACCCTCGGTAGGTCTTTTAGTAATAATATCATAGTGAGCTAAAAATAAAGCATCCTCTGAAATAGGGAAAGAAAAAGCAATACGAGGCATCACAGTAACTTGTGGTTCATAATCTTTAAAAGCAGCACTAGTAGGATGTGTCAAACTAGGATCTACTAAATAAGGTGCTATACCACTAGCAGTTCTCAATAATGTAGGGTCAGTAATTTCGATACCTTGAACATTATACCATGTATAACCACTACGATAACCTACAGGTTTACTAGGATTATTAATATCATCTACATAAACAACATAATCATCTCCCATATTAGATGGATGCTCCCATTCGGGTTGTAATTGTTTCACTTCTCTCAAGCTATGAGCTTCATAAAATAAATATGGATCTTTTAATACCTTTTGATTAGCATCAAATCTATCTACACGTAAACCAATATTAAAAATCAAATCTTCGAAAGCAGCAAATTTATCTTGTATATAACCTCCCATGTATATAGGTTGGAAAGAAGGTATCGGTCTGGTATAGTTGCCATAATCATCTTTTTGAGTAAAGAAATCATCGAAGCTAGCTCGCGTTCTTTGTTTTTTACCAGAGTAATCATAACCATAATAAGCAACATAACTATTACCATTATTTAATAATTCATCAGCACTAAACCAATCAATCTGAAACATAGCTGGATCATATGAATCAATATCTAACCAATCTGTACCATCTACTGGTAATCCTAACTCTTGGCGAACATTATAATCGAAATAAGCTTGATTATTAGCATCATATAATCTATCAAAATCGATAGTATCCAAGAAATTACCATTAGCATCATATCTTAATATAGGATTAGTGGTATCTAACTGGTCAATATGTTTATTAGAAATTTGTCTAGCTAAGGTCCACAAACCTACTGGAGAATATTCTATATAAGAATTTTCTCTTTGCTCATATTGGAACCCTAATTGAATAGAGTGATTACCTAAATCTAAATTTAATTTACCACTTGCACCATATTGATTTGCATCAAATTTACTATAGCTGTTATATCTCGCACCTGGAGCAGACCACAGGCTATAAACACTCTCTGGAGCTTGTCCATTTAGTAGAGCATTTCCACTTTGTATTTGTGTTAAATTTATTTGATATGCTGGATCTGGATATAAATCATAATATCTAGACGTATAAGCAGCCAAAATAGGATTATCTGTACCAGGGACAAAATCAACATGAGTATCATAAAAATTATTTTGCACCCATACATTTGATAAATTTAGATATGGATAAAGCTCCATATAAGCATATGACCTTTCTTTAGTAGTTGTGAATTGGCCTACATAACCATATCTGAATAGTTGATCCTTGAATTCTGGATCTTGAATAATTTGATTAACTTTACTATAGTCTGCTTGTAAACTATAATATACATTATTAATTAAATTTTTAGTAGTATCTTTTGTCATATCTCTAGAAGCTCTACGGGTAAAATCTTGACTAAAACGCACATACCCTCTACCCTCATAAGCAATAATTTGAGGATTGTTTTCCCAATTAAAAAGACTAAAATTATGTACATAGCCCATTTCATTAACATATCTGAAAGAACCGCCAAAGGTTAATTGTACACTAGGACCTGTATTAACAGTTATTTTAGTGGATAAGTTAACTTGGCGGGATTCTGAATTTAATTTAGTTTTAATATGTTCTATATCATTCATTGTAACCCAAGCAGCATTTGGTTGAGCACCAGACTCACCATATAATCTGAGAGGATTTTTTTCTAAATTAGCCAAAACGTCATCTTTTACTTTGTATAAACCTTTTGCAAAAGGTCTAGAATCTTTTTCATAAGATAATTCACCTGATAAGAAAAAGTTAAAGATAGATCTATTAGTATCTTTTTTACTTCTAAAGAGAGGTCCCTGAATACTAAAACCTAATAAATTATAACCATACGGGTCTAAAAATTGGCTAGTTACCAGTTCTAGACCGCCACTTAGCTCGGTGCTACCAGATCTTGTTGTGATATTAATAACACCACCAACTGCTTCGCCATATTCAGCTGGAGTACCACCAGTAACGACAGTAACTTGGTCTAGAGCAGATTTAGGTAAACTAGTAGATCCAATAGATCTAACACCATCTACATAAACAACCGTACCACTCCCTCTCTGGCCTCTAATATTAACGTCTGTGCCACCATCATCTTTTTTGTAAACACCAGCAGCAGTTTGAGCTACACCTATAGCATCACGAGTTGGCAATTTATCAATCTGATCTTTAGTCATGGTAGTAGAGCTAGATACATTTCCTTTGTCTATAGGTTTGTCTCTAAATTCAGTTACAACGACAGTTTCAATAATTTCAGTTTTAATAGATAATTTATCATCTATATAAGTAATTTTATCAGGAGAAATAATTACATTTTGGAGTATTTTAGTATTATAATTAACACTACTAATCCTAATGTCATAAGTACCTGGGGGTACAGGTGCTATTTTGTATCTACCATTAAAATCAGTAACTCCACCTGTTACTATTCTTTCACCATTCATTACAGCAACATTAACAAATGGGATTGGATTGTTAGTGCCTTCTTCTGTGATAGTACCCATTACAGTACCTGAAGATTGAGCAAATGCTAAATAACTTATTAGCATTAATGATACTAAAGATAATAATCTTCCTCGCATATTATTTATTTTTTTATATAACTTTTGATTTTGTTGGCTAAATTAAAAAAAATATTTTTAATCATATTCATTAATTTTTACTTAAAAATATTTTTTACTTAATATTTCGGTATATAAAATACCATCTCTAACATTAAATCCATCTTGAAAAACTTCATTAATAGCCTCTTCGTCTATTTTTTCATCTTTTGTTTCTTGATCATTTTTTACATTCTCTGATAGTGAATAATTAACATTTTGTTTAATTAAATTATTATTTGCAATATTTTTTTCTTCATTGATTAAAGTTTCGTTTTGGAGTTTTCGCTCTTTATTAGCATTAGAGCTTTTTATTTGTTTTATTTTCTTATTTAATAAGAGTATAAATACAAATATTCCAAAGAAAATTAAGTAAACTAATAATGATAAATCCATTTTTAATATTTGGTTACGAAATTAAAAATAAATTTTTAAATAAATAAAAATTTTTTTTAAAAAATCTTAAAAAAAATTTTTTTTGAAAAAATACTAATAACAATAAATGAAAAATAAATTTATAATTTATCCTAATTTGTGTTAATTTGTGGATAATAAATAACAACTCGTTATGACTATAACTTCATCCACAGATTTACACAAATTAACACTGATGATTTTGTTTTTTGAGTGCATTTGCAAATTAAATTACAACTAAATATCTTGCTAAACTAATCAACTTATTAAACTTAATTTTTTATTTGTGCTCATTTGTGTGCATTTGTGGACAATAATTAGCAATTAGACAATTAAATATTAATCTAAATAATTAACTCACAATACATGTTATAGAACTAAATAAATTTTATAGAGGAATAAAATAAAGAAGCTCCCCAGGTAGGACTTGAACCTACGACCCTCTGATTAACAGTCAGATGCTCTAACCAACTGAGCTACTAGGGAATTTTTTGTTTTGCAAAATTAATTAATTTTTTTGAATTGCAAAAATTTTTTTAAAAATTTTTATTGTATTTTATAATTAGTAAAATAAAATTCTTTAATATTAGTAAACTGATTGACAGATTTACGTAAGGAAGCTACTGATAGAAACAAATTATCATTAGATTGTATTAATGAGAGATGAGGCATGATAGCACCATTCAGATCTTTGTATGTAAGTATGGAAGTACGATTAATATTACCAATTTTATCTACAACAGCCAAAGATATACATGCTTGCTCACCAGCAAAAGTCGCTGGTAATGTAATATCACTCTCATTATTATTTGAGATATTATCATTAAAAATAAAATGTAGTTTGTTATCTATAATATTAAAAGAATAACCTATCAACAAAGCTAAATTTTTATTATTAGTATACTGGTTTTTATGAATTTTTTTACTCCATATCAGCTGTCCATTATCATCTAATTGAATAATATAGATGCTTTGCGCATTATAATTGTCTATGATATTAGTTCTCTGAGTGCCCGTTTGAGGATCATTTAGGGTAAATTCTTCTTGATATATAAAACGTTTCTCTCCAATAATCCAATAATTATTATTTAGCAATATAATAGTATCTATATTAAAAGCCAACTCATCAATAGATTTTGTCCTCTCATTAAGAGATTCTTTCTTATTTTTATCAATCTCAACATTCAAAAAATCTTTAGTAAGTGGAATATGAGTAAATTTTTTAAATGTATCTAATTGATTATCAAATATATAAAATGATAATTTATCAATATTTTCATTTTCAATATTACCTACAAAACTAATCAAAAACGTATTTTGAGCTACATTATACAATTTAGGTGCTAAACAATTAGGGTCAATAATAGAAGATATATTAATATTTTTTAAATTTTCCCCATTATTAGTGATAGCAAATAGCAAATATGATTTATTTGTATTATTAAAAAGGAGTATAAAAGCATTAGCTCTATTATCAATAGTTACTTGTTTAATAGAATAATTTTTATCAATAAATTTAAAATCAATTTCTTTTTCCCAGATTTTATTAAAATTTTTATCTAAAGCAAAAAATTTAAATTTCTCTCTTTCATAAGGATAACGAGGTATAGGCTGAGATACTAAAAAATATGACTTTTCTGAATTAATATAAACTTCGAATTCACCAGCTAACATTTTTGCTCTAGTATCAAATTCATAAAAAGCCACCTCTTTATAATCCTGCACCACAGATAAAGTTTTGCAATCATAAACATTATACCATAATGCATTACCTTTTTTGCCTCTATCAAATAATTTATAAAAAATATATAAACTATCATTTATGATAAAAGAATTAGCATAATAAACCTGATATGAATAGCCACCAGCTTTTATTTTAGTAGGTACAATGAGCGATTTAGCTATTGATAATTTTTTAGTATCTATCAGCTCGAGTTTATAAGCATCTAAAGTTTTAGAAAATAGTATAGCATTATTATCAGATAAACCTGAAAACAATATTAGGTTTAGATCATTTGATAAAGGATATGTTGTCCCTTGAGCTACTGTAGCTTGTGAATAAATATGACATGATAAAGTAATTAAGACAAGTAATAAAATCGAAAATCTTTGATACATAATTAATAAATTTTTTAAGTTTATAAATTCAAAATTAAATAAATTTTTCAATATGGAACAATTTTTATTTAGTTTATTAGTGATAGGTTATAGGAGACTGGGAGAAGAGGTGACTGGGTGACGGGGAGAAAAGGAGATAAGTGATGGGTGATAAGTGATGGGTGATGGGTGATAAGTGATCAGTGATAGTTGATAAGTGATGAGTTAAGCAAAAAATTTAAACTATGTTAAACTTTTTAATAAAATTATTATATATTTGCATAAAACAAAAAATTATGAAAAAGTATATAATTTTATCAATTATGTTTTTAATATTTCTAAGCACAGTCAGTTGCACTAAGAAGCAAAGCAAATATCCATATTTAAGTGTTACAGACGTCACCAACACGATAGATACATTAATAAAAAAATATGGAACTGCTGATAGTACGAGAATAAGAAAGGGTGTAGAACAAGTAGCTATGCTATGGTATAGCGATGATGGTAATAAAGATGACTTCAAAGAATTTTGTAAAAATTCTTTTATCCCTAGTGGCGAAGAATTAGACCAAGTTTTTGAGAAATTAAATTTTTATTTTGAATCTTTATACGGTAATAGCCTACAGCTTTTATTAGATCTAAGGAAAAATATTGATGAGGATACAGGACCATTGCACTTTTTAGATGAAATGTTTGGCAGCTATGATCCAATGGCACATATTACTGATGATTTTTTCAAAAATAAAATTGCATTTGTCATCAGACTCAATTTCCCCTATTATACATTAGCAGAGAAAAATAAAGAAGGCATTAATTGGACAGCTCACCAATGGGGTTATGCGAGATTAGGAGATATGTTTACTTCGCGTGTACCAGCAGATAAACAACAGAATCTCACTCAGACTTTAGCAAAAGCAGAAACATACATAGCTACTTACAATATCTATATGGGTAATATAATAGACGATAAAGGCAACAAGATGTTTGACACATCAGATGTGCTCATAACACACTGGGGACTACGCGACAAATTAAAAACATATTATGCTAATAAAGATGGATTGAAATATCAAAAAACCATCTATGAAATAATGAAACATATCATAGATCAAACTATTCCAAAAGAAGTGATAAATAGTGACGTTTACCAATGGGACCCACACAATAATATTTTATATAATGATGGGAAAAAAATAAATGCTACAGCTGAAAACAACCAGAGATATCAAGTGTGGTTAAATAATTTTCACGCTATCAAAGACATAGATCCTTACTATCCAGAATACAAAAACTATATAGAATTATCATTTGATGGAGTAATGGAGCTATCATTTGATGAAGTAGAAAAACTATTTATTACATTTCTATCCTCGCCACTTTTAAAAGATATAGGCAAAGTGATAGAGAGTAGATTAGGACGACCATTAGAAGCTTTTGATATTTGGTATGATGGTTTTAAACCTCGTGCGACAATGGATGAAGCCAAGCTAAATGCAATTACTAAAGAGAGATTTAAATCATCAGAAGATTTCGAAAAACAAATGGCAAATATGCTAATATCTTTGGGCTTTCCCAAAGATACTGCAGAATATATAGCTAATTACATAGAAGTAGATCCAGCTAGAGGCTCTGGACATGCATGGGGCGCAGAGTCTAGAAATATGAAAAGTCATTTAAGAACTAGAATAGCAAAAGATGGTATGAATTATTTAGGATTTAATATTGCCTCTCATGAATTTGGACATAATGTAGAACAAACTATTTCTTTACATTTTGTAGATAATTATTTCATCCATGGAGTTCCAAATACTGCATTTACTGAAGCATGTGCTTTTCTATTTCAAGCAAGAGACTTGGATTTATTAGGCATTAAAAATAAAGATTCTCTGCAATATTACCTTAATACATTAGATGTAGCATGGTCACTATATGAAATCATAGGAGTAGCGTTAGTAGATATGTACACCTGGCAATGGATATATGAGCATCCACAAGCTACTGCAGAGCAACTAAAAGAAACTGTTATAACTAATGCTAAAAATATCTGGAATAAATATTATGCGCCAGTTTTTGGTAAAAAAGATGAAACTATTTTAGCCATTTATAGCCATATGATCAATGATCCATTATATCTACCTAATTATCCAATTGGACACATAATATCATTTCAATTAGAAGAATATCTAAGAGATAAATCTTTTGGCAAAGAAATTATTAGAATGTATAGCTTAGGAAAATTGACACCTCAAGTATGGATGCAAAAAGCAATCGAAGAAAATATATCTATAGATCCATTAATAAATGCAACTAAAATTAGTTTAAATAAGATAAAATAGCCACACTCGAGTTAGCAAAAAAATACACTAATGTGTCGTTTTTCTAATTTTTACAGAAAATATTTTTAAAAAAAGATGATTGAAATAGTTGTTGGACTGATTAAATAATTTACTTTTCTATAAAGCACTTTATTATACCATTTCAACTTTGCAATGCATTTAATCTTTGAATAGCTTTGTCAAAATTAGTTTTGTATTTTAAGCTTGTCTTGTAATCTGATATTGCTTTTTCAATTTCACCGAGTTGTTCATATGCCAACCCTCTATTGTAATATGCTTCTGCATAGCTAGAGTCTATTTCTATAGATTTGTTGAAATTATAGATTGATGTATTAAAATCTTTTTTATAAACCAAATATATGTATCCCAGATTATAATAAGCAAATTTATTAATAGGATTTATAGTAAGAATTTTTTGATAATGTTCTATGGCCTGGTCTATGCGATTTGTATTTTGCAAATGATATGCATAAATATAGAGAGCTTCCTCAGAATTAGGTTGTATTCTCAGAGCAGCTTTGAAATATTCATCTGCTAATTGCAAATCTTTATCACTTAATAGCTGACCTAGCTTCAAAAAAGCTTCATAATAATTAGGATCTGCCTGTGTGGCACGCTGCATTGCTGCTATAGCTTTATTAGTGTCGCCCTGTTCTAATAGTCCATATCCTTTCATAAAATATGCTCTTGCATTATTGGGATCTAAATCAGTAATTTTATTTAAATAAGCATAACTTTTTTCGTAATCACCTATTAAAAAGTAAAGTTCTGCTAGTTTAGATAATGCCTCGATATTTTCATCATCTAATTCTATTGCTCTCAATAGTGCATCTCTACAATTGTTTATTGAATTTCTAGCTAAATATAAATCGCTTAGTATCACATGATATCTAGATATGTTTGAATTTATTAATAATGCTTTACTAATAGATGAATAAGCACTATCTATTTGCTCTGCTGACAAAAATATGACAGCTCGTTCTGCCCATAACGAATCGTTATTAGGATTCTTAGCTAGTAAAGAATCTATATTTTTTATTTGTTTTTCCCAGCTTGTTAATTCTTGATCTTGTTGCTTTGATGGTTCTCTATAGCATGATAATATTAATACTAATGAACTAATAATGACTATGAACAATTTGTGTTTCATATTATTTGATTAATTATAAAATTGATAATAAAAAAATTTTTTATATTATAATTATTACATGCATAACATAAAGCATTTACTAACATTACTCTATATAAAAAGGAATTTTAATTAAATCAAGCGTTTTGAGCTAATTTTTCTCTTATTTTACTTTCTATTTGATTAGCTAGATCTGGATTTTCTAAAAGTAATTTTTTTACTTGTTCTCTACCTTGTCCTAATTTATTATTATCATATGAATACCAAGAACCACTTTTCTGGATAATTTCTAAATCGGCTCCCAGATCAATTATCTCACCAATTTTGCTAATGCCTTCACCAAAAATAATATCAAATTCTGCTTGTTTAAATGGTGGAGCTACTTTGTTTTTTACAACTTTAGCTCTCACTCTATTACCCAGATATTTTTCACCTTCTTTTATTTGGCTTACTCGACGAATATCTACTCTCACAGTAGAATAAAACTTGAGAGCATTACCGCCAGTGGTAGTCTCTGGATTGCCAAACATTACACCTATTTTTTCACGTAGTTGATTAATAAAGATACATAAGCAATTTGTTTTGCTAATATTTGCTGTTAATTTTCTTAATGCTTGAGACATAAGTCTAGCTTGTAATCCCATCTGGGAGTCTCCCATTTCGCCTTCTATTTCACTACGTGGGGTAAGGGCTGCTACGGAATCTATGACTATAACATCTACTGCGCCACTACGTATGAGAGCATCAGCTATTTCTAGAGCTTGTTCACCATGATCAGGTTGAGAAACTAACAAATTTTCAATATCTACACCGAGTTTTTGAGCATAATTAATATCAAAAGCATGTTCTGCATCTACGAAAGCTGCTATACCACCAGCTTTTTGTGCCTCTGCTATAGCATGAATGGACAAGGTTGTTTTACCAGAACTCTCTGGTCCATATATTTCTACTATTCTACCACGTGGATAACCACCTACTCCTAAAGCCAGATCTAATCCGATACTCCCTGAAGATATAGTGTCTATTGGTTCTACTGGATTATCACCCAGCTTCATCACTGATCCTTTACCAAAGGTTTTATCTAATTTATCTATTGTAAGCTTAAGGGCCTTTAATTTATCATTTTCTTCTGTCGCCATATTTTTTATTTTATTTTTAATATATCTAATAATTGTTGTGTACTATTAGCTGTATCTACATTTTTTATCACTTCTTGGATGATACCATTTTCATCGATTACAAAGGTAGTTCTCAATAAACCCTCAGTTTCTTTGCCACATCTTATTTTTTTGTCCCATACACCATATAGATTTATGATCTTTTTGTCTGGATCAGGCACTAATGTGAAGTTTAAATTATATTTTTCTCTAAAATTATTATGTGATTTCTCATTATCTGGACTCACACCGATAACCTCAAAACCTAATTTAGTGAGGTATTCATAATTATCTCTAAAATTACATGCTTCTTTTGTGCAACCACTTGTATTATCTTTAGGGTAAAAATATAAAATTACCTTTTTGCCTTTCATATCAGACAATTTCATCTCTTTGCCACTAATGTGTATAAAACCAAAATCTGGTGCTTTTTGACCTTTATCTAACATAATTTTTTTGTAAAATTAATCAATTTTTTTGATTTAATAAAATGTGTTTTAAATGTCGGCGACCTTTGATTTATAATAAAATTTTATAAAAAATTAATTATACTCTTAAAAAAAATTATTAATCTTCAATAACTTTTTTGTGAGGTATCTCAAGCTCTCTATAATAACCATCATCTAATTTCCCTTTAACCTCTTTAAATGCTTTAATAGTAATGTCTATATCATCTTTAGAATGTGCTGCAGAAGGAATAATACGAATGAGGAAAACGCCTTTAGGTACTACAGGATAAGTAACTATAGAGCAGAAAATACTATAATTTTCACGTAAATCTACGATTAAATTTGTAGCTTCACTATCACCACCTTTTAGAAAAACAGGAGTAACAGGAGATTGAGTTTTGCCAATATCAAAACCAGCCTCCCTCAAACCACTTTGTATAGCATGTACATTATTCCAAAGTTTTTCACGCAATTCTGGCATAGTTTTTATCATTTCTAATCTTTTCTGAATACCTAAAACCATCGGCATAGGCAAAGCTTTAGCATATATTTGAGATCTCATATTATAGCGTAAATAGTTAATAACATTTTTAGGACCTGCAATAAATCCACCTATGCCAGCAAAAGCTTTTGCAAAAGTGCCAAAATACAAGTCTACCTTGGACTGTAAACCAAAATGCTCGTCTGTACCAGCACCTGTTGGTCCCATGGTGCCTATACCATGAGCATCATCTATTAATAACCGGAAATTATATTTGTCTTTCAAAGCTACAATACCTGGCAAATTACCTAACTCAGCAGTCATACCATATACACCTTCTGTAATCACTAAAATACCACCACCAGTTTCTTTGATAACAGCCTCTGCATGTTGCAGTTGCTTTTCTAAACTTTCCATATCATTATGCTTGTAAGTAAAACGTTTGCCTATATGCAATCGCATACCATCGATTATACAAGCATGAGCTTCCTCATCATAAACTATTACATCTTTTCTACATACAAGAGTATCAATTATAGAAACCATACCTTGATATCCATAATTTAGTACATAAGCATCTTCACGTTTTACGAAATCAGCTAATTGTTTTTCTAATTTTCTATGTTCTTTAGTATGTCCACTCATCATTCTAGCTCCCATCGGATATGCTAATCCATACTTAGCAGCTGCCTCAGCATCTACTTTTCTCACCTCTGGATGATTAGCTAATCCTAAATAATTATTCAAACTCCATACTATCATTTCTTTGCCCATAAATTTCATATGAGGACCTATTTCACCCTCTAACTGTGGATACATGAAATAGCCATGTGCGAATTCATAATATTTACCTAATGGGGTGTCATCTAAATTAAACTTTTCGAAAATATCCATAATTTTTTTGCAAAATTGTATATTTTTTTTTAATTGATACTAAAATATGAAAAAATACATTATTTTATTGATTTATTTGTATTATGCTTTTATCTATAACTATTTATTAAAATGTTTCTTTATCAAATATCCATTTTAATATTTCTATATCAACATCAGATAATGACTTGTCTCTTCGATGCATCATATTTGTAGCTGTCAGTATAGCTTTATTAAAATTATAAATTTGTAAACCACTCGCCCCACCCCATCTGAAAGACGGTATAAAAGTCCGTGGAAATCCTGCACCAAAGATATTACAGGAGCAACCTATTACAGTTCCAGTATTGAGCATAGTATTAATTCCTAATTTAGTATGATCGCCCATAATCAAACCAGCAAACTGTAAGCCAGTATCTTCAAAACTATTTAAAGCATAATTCCACATTTTTATTTTTTCATATGTATTTTTTAAATTGCTGTTATTACTGTCTGCACCTATATTACACCATTCACCTATATATGCATTCCCTATGAAGCCTTCATGAGCTTTATTGCTATATGCTTGGAATATTACATTATTTAGTTCTCCTGCTATTTTACAATGAGGACCGATGGTAGTATTACCATAAATCTTTGCTCCAGCTTTTATTTGTGAATGTTCGCCGAGTACTACAGGACCTTTTACAGTAGCGAAATCCATAATTTCAGCGTTTTCACCTAAATATATGCTGCCTCCTTCTGCATCTAATGAACATGGCGACAATTTAACACCTTTTTCTATGAAAATATTATCTCGTCTTTTAGCATATACATAGTCTGGAATAATTTCTGATTGTCTATTACGGGTTAATAATTCAAAATCTTTAATGATTTCTTCTCCATTCAATGAAAATATATCCCAAGTTCTTTTAATAAATTTAATGTCTTCATTATAAATTTTACAATTTATATTATTTTGAATTTGTGAATTAATAATATTTTCAGAATAATTTTTAGATCTTACAGCTATAAAATTATTATCATAAATTAAAATTTGATTTATTTCTAATTTCAAAATTTCATTTACTAAATCTTTGTTTGGTAAAATGCGAGCATCTATCCACAAGGTTTCTTCTGTTGTCTGTGGGAGTGTATATTTGTTTTGTATATATTCTGCAGTTTTTAAATTAATAGCCGCATTTGTATATTTTCCCCATTTTTCTCTAATAGTTAAAATACCTATTCTAATGTCTCCTATGGATCTAGTAAAGACTATCGGTAGTAGGTGCTCTCGCTCTCTATCTAATAAAATAATTTGCTGCATAATATTAATTTTATACGAAAATAACAATTAGTTATTTATTGGCAAAATTTTAAGAAAAATGTTTGTATTATAAAATATTGATAATAAAAAACAAATATCGATCAATATTAAACTGACCGATATTAATGAATATAATTTGTCTTTAAGAGAATAGCTTATTCTTTTTCGTTTTCTTTGCTTGGATTATAATTTTTGTATCTATTTCTAAACTTATCTACACGACCTGCAGTATCTACCAGCTGCATTTTACCAGTGAAAAATGGATGTGATGCATTAGAAATTTCAACTTTTATTAATGGATATTCGTTCCCATCTTCCCACACAATAGTTTCTTTTGACTGAGCAGTACTACGAGTGAGAAACATATAATCATTAGACATGTCCTTGAAAACTACAAATCTGTATTCTTTTGGATGAATTCCTTTTTTCATTTTTATTTAATTTTTGGTTTGCAAAATTAATAATATTTTCTATAATAAAAAAGTTTTTATACTAAAAATTTGGTTCTTTAATTTTACTGATATAATTTTGCATAATACAAACATAATAATTATGGCAAATATTATAGAAGAATTAGAACTACATAAAGAAATGATTAATTACTATGTAGATTTAATAAATGAAAATGAAAATATCTCCAATCTCAAACTGTTATTACAAGAAATAGAAACTTTACACAATATTATTCTAAAAGAATATATAAATCATTTATCAATAGCACTTAATACTGCTGAGTCTGAAAGCAAAAATATTTCGTTCGAAACAATGTCGAGTAAAGACCTTGACGCAATATATGCTACGTTAGCACGAGGTATTCAGAATGGCGAAATTCCGCAAGAGATGAAAGACATTGAAAAAGAGATGGAAAGACGTTATAATGAAATTTACGAAAAACAAGAAATAGAAATTAATGAAAAACAAAATGATAGCATAAATGATATCAATACTCAAATAAAAGAAACTGTCGATGAAGTAAAAGATTATAATGCACCCATAGATAATTTGATAAATGACATTACAAATGCCCAAGATGAATTTGCCGAAAAATCTAAAGAAAAAACAAAACCAAATATAATAAACTCTGAAGAACTACCTCTGGATTTTGACATAAGTAATAAAAAGGAAGAAAAAGATAAGATTGATATTATAGACAATATTGACCAAGATAAAAATAAGCAAGCAGAAAGTTTCATTAACGAAATCATACAAGAACAAGAAGAATTTACTAAAAATTATAATGAAAAAACAGAATCAACACTTACCTACAATGAGAAACTCTCTCTCGACTTTGACGTAACTAATAAAAATGAGGAACATTCTAATAATTTAGAAACACAAACTAAAGAGAAGCAAACTATTTTAGAATCTTTTATCAATGAAGCAGACAATGATTATGAAAGTATCAATAATCCGATAATTAACAATAAGATAGATGATTTACATAAGGCCTTTAGCATATCAGACAGATATTTTATAACAAATAAACTATTTAATAATAATTCTGTAGCTTATTCTATGGCTATAGAGTCTATTAATCAATGTGCTACAATAGAGCAGGTTAATATTATCTTAAAAGAATTGCAAAATAAATATCAATGGGATATTAAGTCATATGAATATAATTATTTCTATTCGATAATACAACAAAAATTTAATTAAAAATGAAATATTTTATTAAAATTCTTTATTTTTTACTAATTCTTTTATTTTATATCCCATTAAATGGGCAAGACATACAATATGCTCGTATGTTATTAAAACAATTAACTAGTGAAGAATTTGCTGGCCGTAGTGTGGCAGATAGTGGTATATTCAAAGCAGCAAAATTTATTGAAGATCAATTACAGTCGAATGGTATCATGCCATTAACTCAACTAAATAATTCTTATAGACAATGCTTCCCTATGTCTGCTTCTTTACTCATAAAGGAAGCAAATATAAAAATAGATGACAGAGAGCTACAGCTGGGAAAAGAGTATTTGGTATGGCCTACAGCTAAATCAGTACAAGGTGATTTTGAAATTAAATATATACCAATAGATGATAAAGCTAATCCAGAAAAAATTATCAAGAAAATAGCAAAAGCACCCAATTATTTTTATTTTTTAGATTACTCTAAAGCATACTTGCTGAAAGCAAAAAACAAAGAAAACTATAATAAACTAAAAAGTTTATATTACTTATCTGAACCTTCACCGAGAGGATATATTTTGCTGGATTCATCTTCATTTTTTTACACTGCTAAATCTTTTTCTAATCTTAACCACCAAATTATTGTTCTCAATGCTAAAAAGTTACAATTTAAAAAAGCACCTCAAAAAATCTATACAAAATACACTGTTTCTACACAACCAAATACTGAAATTTGCAATATTATTGGATATATTCCAGGTAAAGTATATCCAGATAGTTTTATAGTGATAGGAGCTCATTATGACCATTTAGGTAAAATAGCTGACCAACATTTCCCAGGTGCTAATGATAATGCTAGTGGAGTGGCTATGCTATTAGATCTTGCTAGAGAGTTTGCTAAAAGTGAAATTAAGCCAGATTATTCTTTGATTTTTATAAGTTTTGCTGGAGAAGAGATTGGTCTATTAGGTTCTAAATACTTTACTACTTATTCGCCAATTGAACTGAAAAAAATAAAATTAATGATTAATCTAGACATGGTAGGCAGCGGTAAAGAAGGTATTTCTGTAGTAAATGCTAAAGCTAATCCAACAATATTCCAAAAATTACAACAAATAAATGACGAAAAAAAATATGTAACAAATATGCGAGCAGGCGGCTCATCATGTAATTCTGACCATTGCCCCTTCGATCAACTTGGAATACCTGCTATTTTTATTTTTTCTCGTGATAAGGACTATCCATATTATCACATACCCGATGACGATTATGATAAACTACCATTAGATGGCTATGAAGGCATATTTAAATTAATTTATGATTATATAATGCAATCAAATAAATAATAAATTGCATCCACGCAAGGCAGAATAATCGAAACGTCCTAATATCTCAAATAAGCCATTCTCATATTTTTTACCAATATCATCAGTTAGTATAAAAGGTAGAGAATATAAATTTGCTAAATCTATGATACCAATTTTACCATTTACTTGATTTGGCAATGTATGTAAATAATTATATCTATCCTTAATTAAAATTTTCATCCAAGACGGCGAAGAAAATTCTCCATTAGATAATGAGTAAGCTTGCGATAATAATTCTGTCATGCCATATTCACTTGCAATACTTTTAAGACCAAAAGCAGCTTTTAATTTATTGTGCAAAGCACTTCTAGTAATTTCCTCTCTCCTTCCTTTCATACCACCAGTTTCTATAATAATAGTATTCTCTAAATTCATAGGATATTTTTCTGCAAATTCTAAAAGTGCAAAACTAACTCCCCATAATATGATTTTAGATTTTTCTTTTTGCCATTTTTCAATAGTTTCGCTCAGAGATGAGTAATCCCATTTAAAAAATTTAGCTTCTTTAGATTTATTTGCTAAAATCTGAGCCATATAAACTAAAGATGAATGAGGTTGCTCTAAATAATTTGGCAATAAAAAAGCAAACTTATATTGATCAGTTGAACCAAAAAATTTTTCAAAATTTTTTAATAAACTATTTTCATAAACTCTAAGATAAGAAACATAATGTTTACCTTTATTCATAGCAGTAGTTCCACTTGTTTCGAAGATAGCCTCTACTGGCAAATCTTGTAATATCACTTTTTTAGTTTTAAATATATCAACTGGTAATAAAGGTATCTCATCAACACTAGAAACATTATAAGGATTTTTATTTAGAAAATCGCAATATTTATTATATACTTCATTATGATGATAATGTAATTCAAATAATTTTAAAGTAATATTATCAAAATTCAAATTTTCATTAAAAATTTCACACTCTATGTCATGAAGCATATTTACAAGATTCATAAAAAATTAGTAATTTTACACAAAATTAAAAATTATAATGAAAATATCGATTTTAAATTATATAATTATATTTTCGATAATGATAATATCACTAAGCAGTTGTATAGAAAATCCTGAGTATCCAGTAATACCTGAAATTAAATTTAAAGATTTTCAAATAATGAAATCTCAACAAGGTAAAGATAGCTTAGGGACTTTAATATTCACATTTACTGATGGAGATGGAGACATAGGATTAGACGAAAGTGATACTTTTCCACCTTTTAATAGTGAGAATGAATATTATTACAATTTTTATCTATATTTTATAGAATATAATGACAATGGAGATAGTATAAAACAAATAGAACCACCATATACAGCACGCATACCACGAATTAATAGATACGCAGAGAGTGTAAAAGGAGAAATATATGTGGATATAGACGTATATTTTTTGCCATTAGTTTTGCAATATCATAACATAAATATGAGATTTTTTATTTATGATAGGGCACTAAATAGGAGCAATGTAGAAAGGACACCGATTTACAAGTTTAATTTTTAATGATTAGAAAATAAAGGGGGAATTGAAAGGAAATGGAAATTTACAACATTTATGTTTAAAATTCAGTATTATTAAAATTTATTAATTTTGCAAAAAACATAATTTTATGAAATATACAGCTGAAAACATAGAAGCAATGCTGTCTTTGACCAAAGAGGGCAAGCGAGAATTCCTAGATAATCTATATGAATTTCTCAATAGTAATAGATTGACAGCTTTAGATTATCAAAGAATCAAGATTTTATCAACTGCTCCCATTTGTCCCAGATGTAGGTGTGAGCATGTTACTAAAGCAGGAGTTCATAATGGTAGACAAGTCTATAAATGTAAAAAGTGCAAATATCAATTCCGAGAAACTGCCAAATCACTTGTTTATCATATGCACAAATATCCACTGATGCTGGATTATCTAAAATGTATGCTAGAGGGCAAAAGCTTAAGAGCTTGTGCTAAAGAAGTGGGCATTAGTTTACCAACAAGTTTCAGATGGAGACATAAGATTTTATCTGCTATTCAAGGATTAGAAGGAGGAATTAGTTTCTCTGGAATAACAGAAGCTGATGAGCTATTAATGCAATATTCAGAAAAAGGTCGTAGATATAAAAGTTTAGAAGAAAAAGAGCAAGCAATGAAAACTGTTCATCCCAATGTGGCTGTATTAGTAATGACAGATAGAGAAGGTAATTTGCTTTTCAAACATACTGGAGAAAATAGAGTCCAGAATAGTCAGATAAAAGAAGAGCTAAAGAGACGAGTATCAGAGAACAATTTAATATGTTTTAAACCAAATGATGAGTTTAAACAAGCAGTGATGGAATCATCAAGTAAAAAGATTTTAGTTCGAGGTAAAACAAAAGGATTAACAGTTTATAGTGTAAAGATTGCGGAGAAAAAGATAAACAATTTTCTAGTTTGGATGACAAAATTCAGAGGAGTGGCTACAAAGTATTTACAGAACTACCTTATGTGGTTTGTAGTGATAAATAAGTACTTGAAAGCCAATGTGGAGGCAGACATTGGGAGACTTTTGAACTTGTCATCGCACGATAGATGGGCGTGGGAGCGGTATTGGAGATTGATGAAGTTAAAATATTGATACAATACCTAATTTTAAACAATTAAAAATTGTTAATTACCTTCCCTTTTTACCCTTGATTATTCTGAATGAATATCCATACCTTTCTTCATCTCCCATATTAATATTTATAAAAAAAATACATTTTATCAATTTTTTCTATTAATTTTGCAAAATTTTTTAACTGTGGAAGAAATATTATCGATGCTTGGCTTTATAGTTTTGGTAGCTATTCTAATGTTTATTGATCTTAAAGTAGGTAAAACTCAACATCATGTCATGACACTGAAATCTGCTGCATTATGGACAGTATTTTGGATTGGTGCAGGTGTATTATTTGGTTTTAGTCTATTGATTTGGGGACATCATATTCATTCCATTCATTCAATAGAGGATTTATCCTTAATAATACAAAAGCATCATCACATGATAAATATTAGTGGGTTGTCTTTTGATGAAGCTTTGAAATTATATAGACAAAATCTTACAATAGAATATTTCACTGGATATTTCATTGAGAAATCTTTATCATTAGATAATATTTTTGTGTGGTTACTAGTATTTATGTCTTTTAATGTACCTGAGAAAAATTATAAAGATATATTATTTTGGGGAATAGTAGGAGCAGTAGTATTTAGATTTGTTTTTATTTTTGGATTATCATCGCTATTAAGTGCATTTGAATGGGTACTTTTCATATTCGCTGCTATATTGCTATATACTGGTATTAGAATGTTTTTTAGAAAAAAAGATAATGAAGAAAAAGAAAAAGAAAAGTATAAAAATCATTTTTTAGTTAAATGGTTTTCGAAATTTCGCCATTTTTACCCTGGATATGATAAAGGTTTCTTTTTTAGAAAAGGAGGATTTACATTTGTTACAGGTAGTTTCCTAGTTCTTTGTATTGTTGAATTAACAGATGTTATCTTTGCAATAGATTCTATACCAGCTATATTTGCTATTACTGCTGATCCATTTATAATTTATTTTTCAAATATCTTTGCTATTCTAGGACTGAGAGCATTGTTTTTCTTAATTTACCACGGTTTACGCAGTTTATATTATCTGAATTATGGATTAGGAGCCTTACTTACTTTGATGGGAGTAAAAATCCTTGCAGGGGATTGGTTACACGAAATAGGATTTACAAATGTTCATAGTTTAATATTAGTATTAAGTATCATTACTATTACTATTGTCGCGTCATTATTAAAAAAGAACCATTCTAAAGTTAAAGTAAATGTTGAGAAGTAATAATTGCGGAGAGCTAAGATTAAATGATTTAGATAGACAAGTAAGTTTATGTGGGTGGGTGCACCATATTAGAGATTTAGGTAAATTACTATTTATCGACCTTAGAGATCGTTATGGCACTACTCAAATATATTTCGATGCTAATAATAAACCTGAATTGTATCAAAGAGCTAAACAATTAGGTAGAGAATACGTGATACAAGTCATTGGTACTGTCAGAGAGAGAAGTAATAAAAATCCTAAAATGCCAACAGGTGATATAGAAATCGATGTAGAAGAGCTAACGGTGCTTAATTCTTCTCAAATTCCCCCCTTTACTATAGAAGATGATACTGATGGTAGCGAAGAGATGAGATTGCAATATAGATATTTAGACCTTCGCAGAAATGCCATGAAAGACACATTGATTTTTAGGCATAAGCTTAATTTATCTATCAGAAATTTCCTCAGCGAACAAGATTTTTTAGAAATAGAAACTCCTTTTCTCATCAAAAGTACTCCTGAAGGTGCTAGAGATTTCATCGTGCCATCCAGATTAAATCCTGGTAATTTCTATGCTTTACCTCAATCTCCTCAATTACTGAAGCAATTATTGATGTTTGCTGGCATGGATAGATATTTTCAAATAGTGCGTTGTTTCAGAGACGAAGATTTCAGAGCCGATAGGCAACCTGAGTTTACACAGCTAGACTGCGAAATGTCTTTTGTAAAACAAGAAGACATACTAAATCTATTCGAAAATATGATGAAAAATCTTTTTAAAAAATTACTCGATATTGATTTGCCTACTTTTCCTAGACTTACTTATAAAGAAGCTATGGAAACATATGGTAGTGATAAACCAGACCTTCGTTTTGATATGCCTATCATTAATTTATCTGATAAATTAAAAGGTAATGGATTTAAAATCTTTGATGAATCAGAATATGTCGGAGGATTATTACTGGCTAATCAACCATCAGTATCACGCAAACATATAGATAAATTCACTGAATGGGTAAAAAATCCACAAGTGGGCGGCAGCGGACTTGCTTACATTAGATATGTGGATGGTCAAATCAAATCTTCTATTTCTCAATTTTTTACTAATGAGTTTTTACAAAATGTCATGATTTCACTAAATGCTTCTACAAATGATATTCTATTTATTATTAGTGGTAATAAAGACAAATCTTTAAAAATTTTAGGAGATTTTAGACTATATTTAGCAAAAGAATATAATTTAATACAAAAAAATATATTTAAACCTTTATGGGTAATAGATTTCCCTATGTTTGAATGGGATGAAGAAAATAAACGTTTCACTTCTTCGCATCACCCATTTACAAGTCCATTGGAGGAAGATATCGATTTATTAGATACCAATCCATCTATTGCCAGATCTAATGCGTATGATATGGTAATGAATGGTGCAGAACTAGGCGGTGGTTCTATAAGAATTCACGATAAAAATTTGCAAAAAAAGATTTTCAAATTATTAAATTTGACTGATCAAGAAGCAGAAGATAAATTTGGGTTCTTTTTAAAAGCTCTAGATTATGGTGCACCACCACATGGAGGCATTGCTTTTGGTATTGATAGAATAGTAGCTGTCATGCTCGGACTTAATAGCATTAGAGACGTGATAGCTTTCCCTAAAAATAATATGGGAAGAGACCTGATGATGCAGGCTCCTGCTCCTGTATCTGAAGAGCAATTAAAAGAATTGCATATTAAGGTTCAATAATTTTATTGAAATAAGGGCATAGTCGTCCCTTAAAAAAAGATAAGTATTTGTCTGGTAATAACTTATAGATAATTTTTACTCAAAATATCTCAAATTTTAGAGAGGCTATTTTTATCTTTTCAAAAACTATATTATCAATTTTTCTTTATTGTTTTCAAATAAAATATACAAATTGACTGTTTCAGGGATGACTATCTATTTTACTTTTCTTTGTCAACCACACAAAGAAAAGTTACAAAAGTAAAGTCTCTGCTGGGGAAATATTGGATGGGCTGAAAAATCATTATGATAATTTTAATTTTGTTTTTTTGTTCCATAGATTTCGAATGGCACACCTATTATATTACGCTTAAAATAAGGATATTTTTCATCTCCTTCAAGCTTCCAACATATAAATTTTTTTATTTCAACTGTTAAAATACTATCAAAATATTTATATTCTTCATTATCCGATGTTATCCGATTATTTTCTATGAGTATCAAATCTAATTTGGCTGATTCAATGAACATGTTTAATTTATCTATATTATTAAAACAAATTTTAAAAAAAGCATATCCTCTAATTGTATCAGAAATAAAAGTATCAATAACTATAATCTTATCATTATTTTCAGAATCGCTACCTTTTATTTTTCCACACATAAATTCTCCAAAAATTGGATCATTTATAGCATTAGAATCATAATAATTTAAAAAATCCTTTTCTTTTTTAATTTTTACTGTATCACACGATGAAACTATTGCTATGATTATTAATATTGACACAAAAATATTTATCCTCATATTAATAGAATTTAATTAATGGATAAAATCTTTCTAATAAATAATTTGTTTGATTTTCTTCTCTTAATGAAAAATTATTATAAACACTACTTAGAGTTGCCTGAGATTCAAATTTAAACAATCTAACAGCAATAACAAAATCATTTTCATTAAATTTTGATATACTTGTCCCATTCGGATCTACCAGCACCACCGGATCATCCGTACTATAGCAATATAGCGATAGTGATGGATACTTATCCGATAAAAAATCAACAGATAACCAGCTACTTAAATCTGCGTCATAGTATCTCGCACCAAAGTACGTGTAGCTGGTCTTATTGCCTAACTCATTAACGATGAATTTGTAGCGGGCATCAAAATCACTATATAAAACTAATATAAACATATTTATTTAATGTGAAGATTGTTTTATTTTTTCAAAATAATATTCTTTTTTTTCTAAATCACATGGATTCCTTATTATATCTTTAATTGTATATAATCCAATATGGTATAAGTTAACAAAATAAATTTTATCACATAAAAATTCAAAATATATACAATTATTCGTATCAGAAAAAATTATTTCACTAGAATCGCAATATCCACAAACTATGTCTATTTCAACATTATTAACAGGATTGTTTTGTTTATCAAAAAAACATATTTCAATTTTTTTGGTTGTTTGTGCATTTAATTCTAAAAAAAATAATGATAAAATAATAAAAAATTTATTTTTCATAAAAATTATTTTTTATTGTGCATGTAATTACTTATTCTTTTTAATTCAAAATTATTTTACAACAAATTTAATTAATAATTCTATTATATCATAGTTAATAATTACATAATCATCGAAAAATAATACGAGAGGGGGGCTTTTGCTTCTGTTTTACTTATATTACCTTTTTTAGCAGTTAAGTCAATTAGCTGCGGTTTATCCATAGTATTGTTTTTATTAAAATTATTACAATAAATTTACCAAAAAATAGAGGCCTTAACTTTTACCCCGTTTTCATACAGAACAATTGATGGAGCTCCTCTATTGTAAAAGTAAAAAAAACCATGTTCAATACCCATCTTATATTCACCTAAGCAAATAATTTTATCATTTTCACGTTCTATTACTGCTCCATTAACCAAATCATCTTTAAAATAAATTATTATTTCTGCTTTAAATGATTTAGGTTTATCAGGTATAAATCGAAAGAAAAACGCACCCTGTTTCATTCCATTTTTAAATTCGCCTGAACTTACTATATATTCTTCAATATTTTTTATTTTTTTTGCTTGTTTTTTTGTAATATTATAAAGACAATAGTACCCATCAGGTAATTTTTCTGAAAATAAGTAACTTGGACCATATCCGGAACATAAATAGTTTGAATAGATCTTAAATTTGTCAAAATAATTTTCATCATCAATCGAAATGTAGTATGATGTGTCGTCTAAAAACAATTTAATTGTATCTTTTGGAGTATTATTAGTGTTATTAATTTTTTGTATCAGAAACTGGTCATTAGCTTTTTTTATATTTGTTGTATCTTCTTGACAATAACCCAAATCGCAAATTAACATGATAAATAAAATTAAAATAAATTCAACTATTTTCATAAATATTTTTATTATGTAAAATTAATGAATTTTTTGAATAAATTTTTTATCTATTTTACTTTTCTTTGTCAACCACACAAAGAAAAGTAACAAAAGAAAAGTCTCCGCTGGGAAAATGATTTGATAAAACTACGCAATCACCTCTGGGGGTTTACAAACTCGCAAGCTATAGCTTGCTCAAACAGTGTAAACCCTTTTATCCAACGCTACTTGCTTGTTTTATTACAAATCATTTACCAATGCGCATGGAACACATCTAAAGATGTGTTTAAAGCAAACTAGTAGTTTTGGTGGGAGACGAATAGCTCGCCGTAAGGGAGGTATTGGAGGTGCTGCAATACACCACTTTCTGCATTAGTTATAAAGAAGGCGGAGATGAGATGGTCAGAGTGAAAGTAATTTTTCATTTATCAAATTTTTTTAGGTAAAAATTAATAATATTTTTACTTTTTTAATTTATACCAATTATCTGTATTTTTAACTTTAGTCCACGTAGATTCACTACTTCTTTTTTGTAGCTCATCTTCATTAGCAAACCTGACTAAAGAAAGCGTTTCAACGTCTTTCAGATAAATAAATACATTTCCAGCTGTATCTATATACAGACGTGGAATTTTGTATTTCATAAATGTTTGTGCCAATTGTTCGAGTTTTAAAGTATCAGCTTCAACATGGTGTTCTGTTAATGACCATTTTCCCTCTATTATTTGATGACTTTTTCTATTCAGAGTTACAATATATAACCCTATTCCTAAAGTGTCTTTTATAAAATATGGTGCATTTAACATTATAACAATACTTTCTCTATCTTCATCTCTAATGAAAATGTGAACATTATTGAATTGTGAAAAATCCACGTATCTCGTATTCATATTTATCCAAAAATTCCTTTTCTCTTTTATTTAGTGTGTAATTACTTTCTATCCTAATTAATAAAATATCTACTATTAAAATGATTATTAATAAAAAACCTATTAGAAATAAATTTCTTGATTTTTGCATAAATATTTTTGTTAGGTAAAATTAATGAATATTTTAGAATAAATTAAATATTTAAACTCTTTATGAAATTAAGTCTTTTCATTTTATGAAATCAAAAAAACCTTTTATCTTTGCTAAAAAATAAATTATGAAATCCAAATCAATAATTTTTTGTTTATTTTTTCTAATCTCATTAATAAATTTATGGGCACAAAATACTATAACAAATGTAGAATTAGCCAAAATCAAAGAAAATGCTTATAAAGACTTTCATCCTGGCATTCAATCAGCTATAGTAGAAAATTCTATTAAAAAATTGTCATTAAATCCACAATTACGTAGTCTGCCAGACCCATATTTCAAATATCAAATACAAACAGGAAAGCCAACAGATCAAAAACGTTCTGGTAGATGCTGGATGTTTGCCAGTATGAATACTATTCGTCCTTTTGTCATTCAAAAATATAATTTATCGAATTTCGAATTTTCTTATGCTTATTTGTTTTTTTATGATCAATTAGAAAAAGCTAATTTATTTTTACAAGGAATAATCTCAACAATTGATAAGCCTATGGACGATAGACAAGTAGAGTGGTGGTTCAAAAATCCTATTGGCGATGGTGGTGTGTGGTCTAGTTTTGTAAATTTAGTAAATAAATATGGACTGGTACCAGCAGAGGTGATGCCAGAAACCTATCATAGCAATAATACTAGTGAGATTTCATCAATTTTAGCTACGAAATTACGTGAACATGGCATTATGATGAGAGAGGCATACAATAATAATAAAAAAGCTGATTTACAAAAAATGAAATTAGATGCTCTAAGTGAAATCTATCGCATCTTAGTTTATGCTTTTGGTGAGCCTCCTACGACATTTTCTTATAGATTTGTTGATAAAACTAATAAACCTACTGAGTTGAAAACATATACTCCTATGAGTTTTTATAAAGAAATCATAGAAATAAATTTCAATGATTTTGTCATGCTTATGAATGACCCTACTAGACCGTATTATAAGGTTTACGAAATAGAATATGATAGGAATATGGTAGAAGGTATAAATTGGAAATATCTCAATCTACCAATGAATGAAATAAAATCTTTAGCTTTAAAATCTCTTAAAGATTCTATGCCAATGTATTTCTCATGTGATGTAGGTAAACAATTAAATAATGATATAGGTCTATTAGATGTAAATAATTATATGTATGACACTTTATTTAATATGCCTTTCAGAATGGATAAAAAACAAAGAATATTAACCTTTGCTAGTGGATCTTCTCATGGAATGAACATAATAGGTGTAGATACTGATAATAATGATGTACCTACTCGCTGGCTGATAGAGAATAGCTGGGGTAATGCGGGATATAATGGTAAATTAATAATGACTGACAAATGGATGGATGAATATCTTTTTAGACTAGTTGTCAATAAAAAATATTTCTCTGCTGAAACTTTAAAATTGTTAGAACAAGATCCAATACTTTTACCTAGTTGGGATCCAATGTACAGAATGGATGAATAGTTTAAAATATTTTAATGTTGTTTAAATGTTTTGCTTAACCATTCAAACTTATCACCTTTCACCCCTTCTCCCCGTCACATAGTCTCCCTCTCTCCCCTTTTCCCAGTCTCCCCGTCCCTTTCTCCTTGTCCCTTTCACCTTTCACCTTGTACCTTGTACCTTGTACCTTTTACCTGTATACAATACGTTTCACAAAAATATTAGCCTCTAAAAATATTCTTTTAATCTTTCGAATAGTGATTTACCAGATGATTGTCTTTGCACATTAAAATCTTTCATTTTTTTCATTTCTTCTAGCAAAGTTTTTTCTTCTTTGGTAATTTTGTCAGGTACATGAATATTTATGCTCACAATGAAATCTCCTTTTTGAGATGAATTAATATCTGGCAACCCTTTATTTCTCAGTCTAAACAATTTACCTGGTTGAGTGCCAGGAGGTATTTTAATTGTAGCTTTACCATTTAAAATAGGTATTTCAATTTCAGTGCCTAAAACTGCGTCTGGATAAGAAATATAATGTTCGTAAAAAATATTTAAACCATCTCTTTTAAATAATGGATGTTCTTCTTCTTCTATTAAAACTATTAAATCACCTGGAACGCCATATAATATTTGATTACCTTGACCTTTCAGTGTTATTTGCATGTCTTGCAGAGCACCTGGAGGGATTTTAATAGTAACAACTTCTTTAGAATCTTCTTGACCAGTGCCACCGCAATGTTCGCATTTTTCTTTTACAATTTTTCCTTTACCATTACAATTAGGACAAACATTAGTAGATTGCACACGTCCGAAAAGTGTATTTGTAATTTGAGTAACCCTGCCAGTGCCATGGCAAGTAGGACAAGTAATTATGCTTGCTTCAGATTTAGCTCCTATACCTTCACAAACATGACAAACCACTTTTTTATTTAAAGTAACTTTTTTTTCTACACCTGTAAGTATTTCTTCTAGTGTTAATTTGATACGAATACGAATATTAGTGGCTTTTTGAGTATATGCTTGATAATAATTCCCCTCTCCAGGTCTCCTTCTAAAACCAAAAAAGTCATCGAAGATATCATTTAAATTAGAAAAAATATCATCGTCATTGCTAAAAAAATCATCACTCATGCCCGCTTCGCCATACTTATCATATCTCTGCCTTTTGTCTGCATCACCCAATACTGCATAGGCTTCAGCAATTTCTTTAAATTTTTCTTCAGCTTCTTTATTTTCTGGATTTCTATCTGGATGATATTTCATTGCTAGCTTACGATAAGCTTTTTTTATCTCATCATCACTAGCATTTTTAGCTACACCTAAAATTTCGTAATAATCTTTCTTTGCCACAATCTAATTTTTATTGATAAACGACAACTTTTGCATAACGTAAAACCACGGGACGGTCTTGTAGATTTAATTTATATCCTTTCATCAAAACATCAGCAACAGTATTTTTCTTTTCATCAGGCCCCTCGATGGTACTAATAGCCTCGTGTAATTCTATATCAAATGGTTCATTTATGGGATTAATTTCTTCTACTCCATATTTTTTTAAAATATTTAAAAATTTTTGATAAATTAATTTATATGCGTCAGAAATCGCGTCTAAAGTTTGATTTTTTTCTATTGCTTCTAACCCTCTTTCTATATCATCGATAATCGGTAAAAGATCAATAATCAATTGCATATTAGCTGTGTCTATGAGGTTTAGTTTTTCTTTGTTAGTTCTTTTTTTATAATTATCAAACTCAGCATATAATCTCAAATATTTATCATTGAGTTGATTATTTTGATTTTTTAATTCGTCTAAATATTTTTGGATTTCATCTTTATTACTCTCTTCTTGAACATCCGTGTTGATTTCTTCTGGATTTTCGAGGTTATTTTCTTCATTATTCAAAACATCTTTCTCTTTCATATAAATATTTTTTTAAAGTTAATGGCAAAATTCTTGCCTTTATTAAAATTTAGACAATTTGTCAGGAACTGGAATATTTGATTCATTTAATATTTGTTTAAGTTCATTTATGACTTCTGGTAAAATTGGAATACCATTTTTTTTATGAAAATTAGTTTTTTCGACTTCAGGATCATTAGGTATAAGGACAGGCTGATTAGGGTCAATGGGAGTAGTTGCTCTCATAGTTCTAATCCATAAATCCATATAATTTTTTACCTCATCAGCTGGTCTAAAAGCATCCAGTTTGATAGCAGCAAAAAAATGTCCTAATCCTTTGCCAGGATAATAATCCTTTTCTGGAAAATAACTAACCTGTGGCGGCACAAAATTACCAAAATTAGCTCCTGATAATATAGCTGTCAATATATCCACTATTGCAGTTAAACAATATCCTTTATAGCCAGCATGCTCATAATCGCCACCTAAAGGTAAAATGGTTCCTTTTTTTCTCAAAACAGATGGGTCAGTTATAGGTATACCATCGGCAGTTTGTAGCATACCTTCTGGGACAGTTTTGCCCTGTTTTTCCAATAATTCGACTTTACCTCGCGCTATAGGTACAGTAGCGAAATCGGCTAAAAACACTGGTTCATTATTTGTAGGCATAGCAAAAGCAATAGGATTAGTACCAAGCATTGCCTGTTTAGCGAATGTAGGAGCTACTGTTGGGTTAGCATTAGTCATTGCTATACCTATCATATCGTGCTTTACAGCCTTGATAGCATAATATCCTGCTATACCGAAATGATTCGAATTATTAACAACCACAACGCCACAACCTGCATTTTGAGCTTTTGATATAGCTAAATTCATAGCAAAATCACCACTAATCATTCCTAAACCATTATCACCATCTACTAGACCTGTAGCTAAACTTTCTTTAATAATTTTTGGTTTAGCATTAATATTTAGTCTGTTTTTTTGCCATAAACCTAGATAATCTTTTACTCTCACTAAACCATGTGATGGTATGCCTCGCAGTTCAGCTTCTACTAGTACATCGGCCACTAATTCTGCATCTTCTTTATTCATTCCAATAGTTGAAAAAATTTCAATTATAGATAATTTTAAATCTTTATAATCAATGATAAATTTATCGGAGTTCATATTTTTTAGAACAATTATTAAATTATTTAGCAAAAGAAACAGCTCTTGTTTCTCGAATAACTGTAACTTTAATTTGGCCTGGGTATGTCAATGAATTTTCTATTTTTTTGCTAAGGTCCATAGATAATTGAAAAGCTTCTGCATCAGAAATTTGATCAGCAGAAACGATAACACGTATTTCTCTACCAGCTTGAATAGCAAAAGATTTTTGGACTCCATTATAATTTTGAGCAATATTTTCTAACTCTTTAATACGAGTAATATATGCATCTATAACATCTCTACGTGCACCAGGTCTAGCACCACTAATAGCGTCGCATACTTGAATGATTGGAGCTAATAAGCTAGTAGCTTCTACTTCATCATGATGAGCACCAATAGCATTAATAACTTCAGGATGCTCTTTATATTTTTCTGCTAATTTCATACCTAACATAGCATGAGGTAATTCTGGTTCATTATCAGGAACTTTACCAATATCGTGCAATAAACCAGCTCTTTTAGCCATTTTAGGATTGAGACCAAGCTCTGCTGCCATAGTAGCACACATTAGAGCTACTTCTTTACTATGTGCTAGGAGATTTTGTCCAAAAGAAGTACGATATTTCATTTTACCAATTAATCGAATCAAATCTGGATGCATATTAGTGATACCAAGATCTATGAGCGTATCTTTACCTACTTTCATAATTTCCTGCTCGATTTGTTTTTTCACTTTAGCTACTACTTCTTCTATACGAGCGGGTTGTATACGGCCATCAGCCACTAGCATTTCTAAAGATAATCTAGCTATTTCTCGCCTTACTGGATCAAAAGAAGATAAAACAATCAAATCTGGTGTATCATCAATGATTATTTCTACACCAGTAGCAGCTTCTAAAGTTTTAATATTTCTACCATCTCTTCCGATAATTCTTCCTTTCATATCATCACCAGCAATAGGGAAAGTGCTTACAGCAGCTTCAGATGAATATTCTGTAGCTGTACGTTGTATAGTTTCAATAATGATTTTTCTAGATTCTTCTTCTGCTTGCATACGAGCTTCATCTACGAGATTTTTAACATAATTGCTCACTTGGATTCTAGCATCTTCTTTCATTGACTCTATCAGTTCTGTACGAGCTTGTTCAGCAGTTAATCCAGCAATTCTCTCTAATTGATGTTGATATGCTTTTAGAGTTTCATCAGTCTTTTCGATTTTTTCATTCAGAGAAGCTTGATCTTTGATTAATTGTTCTTTTTGTTGATTATACTCTTTAATTTTCTTTTGCAACTCATCATTTTTTTGCTTAATCATGAGATCTTGCTGCAAAAGTTTATTTTCTAAAGCATCAAGTTTTTTTGTTTTTTGTTGTATTTCCTCTTCAGCTCTTGTTTTATATTGAAGAGATTTTTCTTTAGCCTCGAGTATTTTTTCTTGTTTCAATACTTCAGCTTGTTTTTGAGCATCTTGTAATATATTATCACGTTTTTTTAAAGCATTTCGCTTAATCATGAAATACCAAGCTGTTATGCCAATAGCTATTACAGCTATTTCTATCACCAATATCACTACATTTGTCATAGTTTTATATTTTTTTAGTTAGTTAATTTATTTTTTTTAATTTAAAATTAAAAAAATTAGTTTTTAGAATGCTATGACAATATTTGGAGAAGAGTAAGGTGTAAAATAATAAAACTCACACTTCTGTATCAAATAAAGATAATATTTGCTCCAATCTACCACCTAATTCTTCCTCTACAAAAAGATGTTCTTGTTGTAATTTTGATAAAGTAATAGCCTGCTCTATTAGTAGCATTGATAAAAGAGTTTGTAGGCTTTGTCCAGTATATTTGCGTGAGTATATCGTTAATTGCTCATCTAGAGCTTTTACAATTTTTCTAATATTAGCTTCATCACTTACATTTACTTTTAGAGGTATGGCTATGCCACCTAAACTAACATTAATATTAATAGTTCCCTCCATTTCACCTTACTCTTTTAACATTGCTATACATTTATCAATACGATTTATCATCTTTTTGATATAACGAGTTGCTTGGTCAGTAGCGCCTTTTTCTTCAATTATTTTAGATACTTTTATATTTATTATTTCTTTATCTTTATTCATTAATTCATTCTTTAACTCTATAATTTCTCTACCAAGCGACTCATTTTCTTTTTTAAAATTTGTCACAGCATCTTTTAACTCACGATTTTGCAGCATTACCTCCCTGATTTTTATTTCTATTTCAGAGATTAATACATCAAAATCCATTTTTTTACAAAATTAATAATTTTTTTTGAATTGTTATTAATTTATATAAATAAGGTAAATATCAATTATAATTGTTTACAATACAACTAATTAAATAAAATAATTTTTTGCAAATGTAACTTTCAGCAATAAAATTCGTTACATATTTAAACTTTTTTTTATGAAAATAAAATTTTTAATTTTAATAAGTTTTTTAATCGTTTCCACATCTAATGCACAAAATTATCTACAAACTCTAAAAGATTTCGATAATTTGACATTAGATGGTGGTAATTATATTTTAAAAAAAGGTAATGGACAAATCAGTTATACACCAAATGATAATTATATAATTTCATATAAATATGATTCTATTACAAAAACATTAAATATTAAAGTAAGAGCTCGAGAAAAGCTTAATTTTAAAAAAAATTCTGCACCATTAATAGAACTAACTGCACCATCATTAAAAAAAATTAAAATAAGCTCTGCAGCAAAGTTAGATGTAATAGATACCTTGTATAGCTCCTATTTTAACCTTGAAACCGAAGATGCTTCCTTTTGCAAACTTGCAATTATCAGCGATACTATTAAAATGGAAGCAGATGATGCTAGCAGCATAAAAGCTTATAATCAGGCTAAAAATTTATTTTTATCTGCAAAAGAGGCTAGTAAAATTGAAATACATGGAAAATGGGAAAATGTAAATATAAAAGCTCAAGAAGCCAGTAAAATAGACATCGAAGGTCAATGTAATAAATTAAAAATAAATGCTGAGGAAGCTAGCACTGTGAATGCTTCTAATTTATCAGCTAAAATAGGTGATGTGGCAGCCGAGGAAGCTAGTTCTGTAATAATTAACGTTAGCGACACTCTGCACAAGGTCGTCAGAGAAGCCTCATCAGTAACAAATTCATCAAATCCCAAAAAAATCATTGGTGCAAATAACATAAAAAATTACAATAAATTGGCAGAATTATTTTCCTTTTTATTTTTTATGCCACTTTTATGGATTTTTGCTATTTTTTTAATTCCAATTATAATATTTGGATTTTTTTTGTAGCAATCTATAAAAAAATTTTAATGTTTATCTAATCAATAGGAGATAGCTCAATGATTTGTGGAGATACAAATAGCAATGCGAGTGATAGTGTGGGATATTTTACTATATAAAATTAATGAATATTATCGAATATATTTTTTTATAATTTACTTTTCTTTGTCAGCCACACAAAGATAAATCTTCGCTGGGGAAATGATTTGATGGGTTTAAAATTTTAAAATTTATTCTTTTCCTAAACG